>NZ_WEZF01000010.1 GCF_009177065.1 Tautonia marina | reverse complement strand
GCAGCGGACCCCGGCACGGAGCAGCATGGTCTGGCCGAGCCCTCGCCCGGGGTCCGCGGGCGCGGAACCCGGAGCACCCGGCGGGGCTTCGAGGACTCGACATCCGCCTCTGGATCATCGAGGCGATGAGGGTGGATGTTGAAAGATCTCGACAGGGAGGAGGTGGGGTCGATCCATGCACGCACTTTGGACGTACGGTTGGGGAGAGGAGCTGGAGACGGGAACGGGACGAAGGGATCGGGGCCGCGAGGCTCGGGTTGCGGAGCCTGGTTCGGTCTGAACAAAGAAGCCAAGAGGATGACATCAATGGGACGACACGCATCGAACGAAGGACGTCTGGAGTGGAGCCGAAGCGAGGGGCTGCGGGCCAGGGGGCTGGCGGGGCAGGTGGAGGTGATGGAGCCTCGGACGTTGCTCAGTGGGTTTCGGGCGTCGTACGAGGTGGTGCAGGACTGGGGATCGGGGTTGCAGGCGGAGATCACAATCGAGAACACGACGGGGCAGGCGATTCGGGGGTGGGTCCTCGAATTCGATTATCCAGGGATGATCGACTCGCTCTGGAACGGGACGTTCGTGAGGCAGGAGGGGGGACGGTACTCGGTGATGAACCCGACTTGGAACGACACGATTCCGAGCGGGAGATCGGTATCCTTCGGGTTTGTGGCGCGGCCGGGAGAGGGGATACCGGCGTCCGGATTCTCGCTGAACGGGACGCCGATGGAGGGGGACTCGACGCCGCAAATGCCCGCGATCTCGGTCGGGGATGTTCGGGTGATCGAGGGGGATGGTGCGGTTCGGTTTGTGGTCTCGCTTGACCGAGCGGGGGCGGAGGTGATCCGGGTCGATTACGGCACGGGGGACGGCACCGCAACGGCAGGGTCGGATTATGTGAGCACGTCGGGAACCTTGACCTTTGCGCCGGGAGAGGTGGTCAAGGAGGTGGTGGTGGCGATTCTCGATGATGATCTGGTGGAGGGGGAGGAGGCGTTCCGGTTGTCGCTGGCCGGTCCGGTGGGAGCGTCGCTGGCCAGGGCGGAGGGGTTGGCGACGGTGGGAGATAACGATGTGTTGCCACCACCGCCGGTCAGCGGCGATCTGATGGTGACGTACCGGGTGACGCAGGACTGGGGATCGGGATTCCAGGGGGAATTGACCCTGTCGAACCAAGGGGAAACGCCGGTTGAGGACTGGTCGTTTGCGTTTGCGTTTGATGGAACGATCAATTCCTTGTGGGATGGGCGAATCGTTTCGCAGGACGGAAATCGGTTCACGGTCACGCATGCCGGGTGGAACGGGACGATCGCGGCGGGAGGAGAGGCCAGGATCGGCTTCACGGCGTCGCCGGGAGGCGGATCGGTGGCGCCGTATGGGTTCTCGATCGACTCGGACGGTGGCATCGAGCCGGGAGCGAACCGGGTTCCGGTGGCGATCGACGACACGGTGGTGGTGCGGACCGGGAATCCGATCCGGGTGAACGTGCTGGCGAACGACACGGACCCGGACGGTGACCGGCTGGTGGTGGCGTCGGTCGAGCCGCCGGCGAACGGGTCGGTGGTCGTCAATCAGGACGGGACGATCACGTATGCGTCGAAGGATGGTTTTGTGGGGACGGATCACTTTGCGTATGTTGTGAGCGATGGCCGGGGAGGGGAGGCGACGGGGACCGTGTCGGTGACGGTCCTGGATTCGGTGCCGATTGAGCAGCCGTCGCGGAGGTTCGATCCGTATGTGGATATGACGCTCTTTCCGACGTATAACCTGGCCGAGACGGTGCAAACTCAGGGGGTGACGCACTTCTCGCTCGCCTTCATCGTGGCGGATGCGCAGAATCGGCCAAGCTGGGGAGGGTACGAGGCGTATGCGATCAACGGGAGTGACTTCGATCTGGGGATTCGAGCGCAACTGGCTCAGGTCCGGAGGCTGGGCGGGGATGTGACCGTCTCGTTCGGCGGGGCGAACGGTCGGGAACTGGCCGAGGCGATCACGGAGGTCAATGCGCTCAAGGATGCGTATCGGTCGGTGGTGGATGCGTATGACCTGACGAGCATCGACCTGGATATTGAAGGGGCGGCCCTTGCACACCGGACATCGGTCGATCGGCGATCGGAGGCACTGGCGAGCTTGCAGCAGGAACTGGCGGCCGAGGGGAGGAGGCTCGACATCTGGCTGACCTTGCCGGTCTTGCCCTCGGGCCTGACTCCGGACGGGGTGTATGTGGTGCAGTCGGCCCTGAATCGCGGGGTGGATCTGGCCGGCGTGAATGTGATGGCGATGAACTACGGCGGCTCGGCCGCGCCCAATCCGGACGGGAAGACGGGTGATTACGCGATCATGGCCGCGCAGTCGTTGCACGGGCAGTTGCGGAATCTTTACGGCCCGAGCCTGTCGGACGAGGAACTGTGGGGGAAGGTCGGCCTGACGCCGATGATTGGTCGGAACGACGTGGTGACGGAGGTGTTTGACCAGCAGGAGGCCCGCGAGGTGGTGGCCTTTGCCCGAGAGGTGGGTGTGGGGCGGCTCTCGTTCTGGTCGTTGCACCGCGACCGGGAGAACCCGAACGGGGTGATTTCCTACGTCGAGCCGACGAGTAGCAGCATTGAGCAGGATCCGTATGAATTTACGCGCATCTTTCTGGATTACTTAAACTGATTGACGCGCAAGCGGACGTGCGACTGTGTGAGAAACCGAATCGGCTCCGGCTCTCTCCTGGGGAAGGCAGGAGGGAGCCGGGCCGATCGAAGGTCACGAAAGGGCCGAGGGTGAGGAAGGGATCGGTTCGGGGGAGGCCGTGGAACGGCCGAGGACCTCGGGACTGACCAGGGCGACGGCCCAGAGGCCGAAGGCGGCGAGCATCGCAAGATCGACAAAGAGCAAGGGGGCGAAGATGGGGGCGCCGTAGACGAACGATTCCCAGACCGTGGGCATCGGGCTGCGGAGGTTCGGGATCAGGTGGAAGACGAAGCCGACGAGGCCGACCCCCACCTGTGCGATCATGACGACGACGGCGAATCGCCAGGTCCATCGGCTAGTTGGGAAGGTGGCGACGGCAATCAGGGCACCCACGGCGTAGGCGGCCGAGATGACGCCGATCCACTCGGAGGCGTAGAAAAAGCCGTTCTGGGCGTGGTCGGCCAGGCAGAGGACGAAGTTGCCGAGGAATCCCCCCATCGCCAGCAAGATCACCCATCGGGCCCATTCGAGGCTCGGGGCGTGCTCGGTTCGGTTGAGGATGATGAGCAGGCCAAACCCGGCATACGCCAGCGGGGCGGCAAAGGGCGCGGTGTAGACGAGGTTGTGAAGTGTTTGCGATTCGAAGAAGTGGCTTTGCAGATGCAGGATCATGCCGGCCACGCCAACAACGATCGCAAGCGCTCCAATGAGAAGCCCAAGCCACCGGGCGAGCCATCGTCGCCATCGCGGTGGGCCGTCGGCCAGGGGATCTCCCGGGAGATAGGGACGGAGCCGTCCCTGGATCAGCCAGCAGAGAACAAGGACCGGAGGAGCCGCAAGGGAAAAGAGAAATGGGATCCACTCGCTGGCTTCGGCAAAGCGGTTCATGGAGTGAGCCATGAAGATATCGACCGCCAGGAAGGCGAAGTTCCCGGTGGCGAACAGTTCGAGCCAGGGCAAGGGACGACTCCACCAGGGAGCCGGAGGGTCACTCGGCGTCGGTGGCGGTGTCGGATGAGTCGGCATCCTCCTTGCCCTCCCCGCGCAACTCTGCGGCATGGTGATTGATTTCGGCGAGCTTGGCGACGAGTTCGTAGAAGCCGTGCCACTGGACGAAGTCGGCCCCTCCCATGAAGGCGCCGTGCTTGGCGGTGCGGCCGTAGTAGTGCCAGAGGTCGAAGTAGAGAAACTCGATCGGCTCGTCGAACGGGGCAGGGGTGAGCAGGTTTTCGGCGTAGAGCCCTTCCATGACCTCTCGGGCTTGCTTGACGAGCGAGTTGGTGGATTTGAGGACGCTTTCGGCCTCTCGGTAAAAGGTGCTGATGGTGTTATTGGTGTGGCATTCGAGGCAAGAGGCCTTCATCTCGATCTGCTTCTTGCGGAAGTCGTCGCGGCGGTCGGAGACCTCGGCAAAGAGGAAGTAGGAGAGGCGTTCGCCGACGTCGTGGGTGGGTTCAAGGCGTTCGCCGATGCCGCTCATGTGGCAGGTGGAGCAGGTGGGGACGGGCATGTCCTTCGAGGTGAGGGTCTTGGGGTCGGCCCCCAGGTTCATGTCGTGGCGCTGGGCGTGGAAGAGGACGCCATGCTTCGATTCGTTGTAGATTTCAAGCTGTGAGTGATCGGGCCCCATGTGACACTGGCCGCAGGTCTGTGGAGATCGGGCCAGCTCGACGGAGGCAACGTGCCGGGCATGGCATGAGGTACACGATCCGATCGAGCCGTCGGCGTTCGGCTTGCCGATGTCGTGACACTTCTGGCACCCTTTGGTGATCGAAGCCGGCCCCTGGAGGATGGCCAGGGCGTTGGGCTCGCGATCGACCCAGCCGGGGTGATGCTGCTCGGCGAAGGCGATTTGCTCGGCGGTGAAATCCTTCGCCCCGGTGACGGCGGCCCAGGACGGGGCGGCGTGTCGGCTGCGGAGGTATTGGTCGTACTGGTCCTTGTGGCAGCCCGAGCAATTGAGAGAGGTGACCTGCTTGGCGATTTCGAACCCCTGGTGCGGCAAGACCTCCTGGCCTTCCTTGGGAGTGTGGCAATCCATGCAATTGAGGCCGGCGGAGGCGTGGGCGCTCATTTCGAATTCATGGACGACCGCGCCGGTTTCGTGTTCGTGGCACTGGGCGCATCGGCCGGTGGCCTTGACCATCGCCGGGGTGGTCCGGGCGACCTCGACGGCCGGACGCCGGCTGTTGACGACAAAGGCGGCCACGATCATGGCCGTGCCGAGAAAGACGGCAATGAAGACACCGCGAAAGGACATGGCGACCTGCTCGACCTGGGATTAAGAGAACGGAGCGAGACGGGAATCGGATCATCGAACTGCCCCGGCTCCCGGAGCATGGGGAAGACGCGAGGCAGAACCAGGGCGTCCGTCAACGAGGCAAAGCGTTGCAGACGACGTACCGCGTTGCCCGGGAATCGGAGGGCCGAGGGGAATCCTGAAGGGGGGGCGAGTCCGGCCGCGCCATCCGACTATAATCAAGATCGTCCCGAGGCCGCTTCAGGATGACTCGGAGGCCGGGACGAATCAAGGTGACTCTTTCTGGAAGGCCCGCCAGGAGTTTCGATCGGCCGCGATCGTTCGAGGTGGTGAGGTCTTGCTCTGACGACGAGGCGATTGCCATGAACCACGCTGCCGACCGACCCGCCAACCGCCTTGCCGGGGAGACGAGCCCCTACCTGCTTCAGCATCAGCACAACCCGGTCGACTGGTATCCGTGGGGCGAGGAAGCCTTTGCAAGGGCCAGAACCGAGGACAAGCCGATCTTCCTGTCGGTCGGTTACTCGGCCTGCCACTGGTGCCACGTGATGGAGCGGGAGAGCTTCGAGGATGACGCGATCGCCCGGATCATGAACGAGTACTTCATCAACGTGAAGGTCGATCGGGAAGAGCGGCCCGACGTGGACCAGATCTACATGGCGGCGATTCAGGCCCTGAGCGGGCACGGCGGCTGGCCGATGTCGGTCTTTCTCACCCCCGATGGTAAGCCCTTCTGGGGGGGAACTTATTTCCCTCCGAGAGACGCCCGGGGGATGCCGGGATTTGCTCGCGTGTTGACCAGTATTCATGATGCCTGGACCGATCGCCGAGATGCCTTGATGAACTCGGCCAGGGAGCTGACCGAGCACCTGGGAGCGGCGGGCCGGGTGCCGCCGTCGGAGGGGGAGCTCGACTCGGGCTTGCTCGATCATGCGTTGAAGCAACTGGAGCGGGCGTTCGAGCCGAAGGACGGCGGGTTCGGATCGGCACCGAAGTTCCCTCATCCGATGGATCTGCGCTTGCTGTTGCGGTTGCATCGACGCAAGGGGGACGATCACTCGTTGTACATGGTTCGGCACACGCTCGGGAAGATGGCGAGAGGGGGAATCTACGACCACCTCGGCGGCGGGTTTGCGCGGTATTCGACGGACAATGAGTGGCTGGTGCCGCACTTCGAGAAGATGCTGTATGATAATGCGTTGCTTGCATCGACGTGCATCGAGGCGTCTCAATTGACCGGCGACCCGGAGTTCGCCCGGGTGGCCCGGGAGATCTTCGACTACACCCTCGGCCGGATGACCGACCCCGAGGGGGGCTTCTACTCCACCGAGGACGCCGACAGCGAAGGAGAGGAAGGGAAGTATTACGTCTGGACGCTTGATGAGATCCGATCGGTCCTCGGAACCGATCGGACCGAGATGTTCGCAAGGGTCTACGACGTGACCGAGCGGGGGAACTGGGAAGGGCATACGATCTTGAACATGCCCAGGCCGCTGGATCAGGTTGCGGAGGCACTCGGCCGACCCCTGGACGAGCTCCGCGCCGAACTGGATGAGGACCGGGCGAAACTGTTGGCCGTGCGGGAGCAGCGAATTCCGCCAGGCAAGGATACGAAGGTCTTGACCTCGTGGAACGGCCTGATGATCGCCGCGATGGCCGATGGAGGTCATGCGCTGGGTGATGATCGCTACCTCGACGCGGCGGAGAAGGCGGCGGGGTTCATCCTTGATCGGATGCGAGGTGACGATGGGCGACTGCTGCACAGCTTCAAGGATGGTCAGGCGAAGTTCAACGCGTATCTGGATGACTATGCGAACCTGATCGACGGCCTGACGCGGTTGTTCGAGGCAACGGGACGAGTCCGTTGGATTGACTCGGCCTTGGAACTGACGGACGTGATGATCGCTCAGTTTTTTGATGCCGAGGATGGCGGGTTCTTCTATACCGGGGTTGATCACGAAGCCCTGATTACCCGCACGAAGGACGCTTACGACAACGCGACACCGTCGGGTAACGCGATGGCCGCGACGGCGCTGGCACGGTTGGCGGCGTTGACGGGTCGATCGGATCTGGAGGACCTGGCGCGTCGGACGATTCAATCGGTTCGCCTGGTGCTGGAGAAGGCCCCAACGGCGGCGGGGCAGAGTTTGATCGCGCTCGATTTTCTGCTCGGCCGATCGAAAGAAATCGCCGTGGTCGCGGGAGCGAATCGAGGGGAACAGGTTGAGGTCTTGCGGCGGATTCGGTCGCGGTTTTTGCCCCATGCGGTCGTCGCTCCCTCAGCTCCCCAGGGGGAAGACCAGGCCGAAGCCGCGCGGATCGTGCCCTTGCTGGCCGATCGCCCGGCGAGGGACGGGAAGGCAACGATTTATGTTTGCGAGAACTTTGCCTGCCGGGAGCCGGTCTTTGCCGATCGGCTGGAATCGGCCCTGGGGGACGGATGACCGCCTTCGAGAACCTCGGAGCGTCCCTCCGTGTCCCTGGGGGAAGGGAGGGCGCTCAGCCATGCCATCGCAATTGATCCGGGTCAGTAAGTTTCTAAGCCTCGTCTTGCGGCACAAACCGGAATCGATCGGTCTGACGCTCGACGAGGGAGGCTGGGCGGTGGTGGATGAGCTGATCGCGTGCGCCGGGAGACACGGGACGAGGTTGGACCGGGGGTTGATTTTCGAGGTTGTCGCATCGAATGACAAGCAACGGTTCCGCTTGAGTGACGACGGCCTGCGGATTCGGGCAAGCCAGGGGCATTCGATTGCAGTCGATCTGGGGCTGGTGCCGGTGCCTCCGCCCGAGGTGCTCTACCACGGAACGGCGACGCGATTCCTCGACGCGATCTTGCGCGAGGGGCTTCGACCGTCGGGGAGGCAGCACGTTCACCTTTCGGGAGATGAAGGGACGGCGGTCACGGTCGGCCGCCGGCACGGAGCGCCGGTGGTTCTTCGGGTGGCGGCCGGGAGGATGGTTGACGACGGATTCGTCTTTTTTCGATCGAACAACGGTGTCTGGCTGACCGATCGGGTTCCGGCCCTGTATCTGGAGGAGGCCGACGGGGGGAGGCGTTAACGACCTGCTGGTGGTGGGGCGACCTCCTCGGCGACGTTGGCCGTGGGGAGGGTGAAACAGAAGGCGCTGCCGGTGCCGAAGGGAGAGGGCTCGACCCAGATTCGGCCGCCGTGGGCCTCGACGACGCGTTTGCAGAAGGCCAGGCCGATGCCGGTTCCAGAGATGCGAGTCGGCTGATGGAGGCGGCAGAACATGTCGAAGACACGTTCGCGGTCTTCGGGTTTGATGCCGAGGCCGTTGTCGATGACGCGAAAGCGGGTGAACCCCGGGGAGGAGGTGGAGGGCTCGGCCTCGACTCGGATGGAGGGGGGGGCATCGCCGCGGTACTTGACGGCATTGCCGATGAGGTTCTGCATCAGGTGGTCGAGCTGCATCCGCTGGCCACGGACCGCAGGCAACGGGGCGTTCGAAACGGAGGCTCGGCCTTCTCGGAGGGTTTCCCGGAGGACGTTCAGGGCGTCGGAAAGGACGCGCTCCATGGGAACGATCTCGTCTCCTCGGCGTTCGTCGTTCTCGGCATCGGCGAAACGAAGCAGCTCGGCGACCAGCTCGCCGAGGCTCTTAATCGAGCCTTCGGCCTGGCAGAGGGCGTCGGCAAGGCGCTTCGGATCGGCTGAGGCGCGGCGGGCGAGCATGAGGTTCAGGGAGACGACGTTCAGCGGATTGCGGACCTCGTGAGCCATGAGGTGGGCGAAGCGTCGCAGCTCCTCGTTGCGGCGTTCGAGCTGGGCGGCGTAGTCCTGAAGCTGGCGCTGGGCGGCCTTGCGTTCGATGGCGTAGCGGATCGATCGCAGGAGGATCTCGCCGGTGATCTCGGACTTGACGAGGAAGTCTTGCGCGCCTCGCTGAAGGGCGTCGGCGGCGAAGTCGAGATCGTCGAGCGAGGTCAGGACGACGACCGGCAACTCGGGGCGAGCCTCCAGAACGGCTTCGAGCGTGTGGCCGAGGCGGCTGTCGGGCAAAACGAGATCGAGCAGCAGCGCATGCAACTCGTCGGCCCTGGCCAGGCGATGGCGGGCGTCGGCGAGGCATGGCACGTGTTCGAGGACCACGGGGCGGCCCTTGGGCCGGGATCGGACGAGGTGGCGTCGGATCAACTCGGCGTGATCCGGGTCGTCCTCGACAAGGAGTACGCGTAAGGGGTGCGAGTCCATGAGGAGGCTCACTCGTCGGTCCGGGGCGGGAGGACGTTCCAGACACCCCAGTAAAGGCTCAGATCGTTGACCATCTGGCGGAACTTCTCGAAGTCGACCGGCTTGACCAGGTAGCTATTGACGTGATGTTCATAAGCGCGCTCGCGGTCGGCCTCGGCATCGGAGGTGGTGAGGATGACGACGGGCAGGTCGCGCAGCTCGTCGTCGGCCCGGATGGCGGTGAGGACTTCGAGGCCGTCGAGCTTCGGGAGCTTCAGGTCAAGCAAGACAACATCGGGACGCTCGGCGTCGGGGTAGTTCCCCTCGCGGCGGAGGAAGGCAAGGGCCTCGACCCCATCGGGCACGTGGGTGACGGAGTTGGCCACCCGGGCTCGCCGAAGGTTTCGCTTGACGAGTTCGGCGTGGTCCTCGTCGTCTTCCACGAGCAGGAACTTCACCATGCGGCTCATCGGTGGGGAGATCCTTCCAGGGAGAACGTGATCCCGACAACACATAACGGGAAGAGAATTCGCAACGATGGGACCCGCACGATGGCCCAAAACGCCTGGGTTCGGTTCAAGAGGATGCGAATTCCAAGCTGTCGGGGTCGGATTGATCGGGCAAGGCGATCCAGAAGGTGGCTCCGATGCCCGGCTCGGAGTCGACCCAGGCCCGGCCTCGAAGCACCGAGGCGACCTTGGCCACCGAGGCCAGGCCGACGCCGGTGCCGGGCTTGGCGGTGTCGAGACGCTGGAACAGGCCGAAGATTTTTTGATGATACTCGGGAGCGATGCCAGGGCCGGTGTCTCGGACAAATAAGAGGACCTGACCCTCCTCGTGACGGCCTCCCAGGGTGACGACCGGCTCGGGCTGGTCGCAGGCATATTTGAGGGCGTTTTCGAGGAGGTTTTCGAGGGCTCGGGAGAGGTCGCGGTCAACGGCGAAGACACGATCAGGAAGGTCGGGAGCCACGTCGAGCCGGGCCCCTCGTTCCTCGAATCGAGGGCGCATGAATTCGACCACCTCGGCGACCAGGCGGGTGAGGTCGAGCGATTTGGGAGGAGCGTCGGAGCGTCCGATGCGGCTCAATTCGAGCAGGTCGTCGATCAACTGGTTCATCCGGGTGACGGCGTTGCGAACCCGTCGGGCCGCGTCGAGGGCCGACTCGGTGTCGCCGGCTTCGAGGTCTTCTTCCAACAGACCGACGTAGCCGGTACAGGTG
This sequence comes from Tautonia marina, assembly GCF_009177065.1. Classification (NCBI taxonomy): domain Bacteria; kingdom Pseudomonadati; phylum Planctomycetota; class Planctomycetia; order Isosphaerales; family Isosphaeraceae; genus Tautonia; species Tautonia marina. The sequence goes on along the minus strand of NZ_WEZF01000010.1, from coordinate 247,665 downwards.
ACCAGGGGGCTTTTCAGGTCGTGCGAGACGGTGTAAACGAACTGTTCCAGCTCGTCGCTCCGGCGTCGGAGGTCGCGTCCGGCGGAGACGAGCCGACGCTCCATGGCGCGGCGGCTGGTGACGTCCTGCGCGATGATGGAGGCCCCGACGATTTCCTCGCGGGCGTCTCGAATCGGTCCCATCCGGAGCGAAAGCTCCTGACGGTCGCCGTTCTCTCGACGGTGGGCGATGACCTGGCCCGAGATGATTTCACCGCGGAGGGCTCGGGGGAGGAGATCGGGTAAGAGGTCGAGCCGAACCCAGGGGGCGAGCGCGGCAAGCGGCTGACCAAGGATGGAATCGGTGGATTGACCGAAGAGACGCTCGGCCCCGCCGTTCCAGGCGATGACGACCGCATCGCGATTGACACCGATCACGGCGTCGTCATCGGCATCGACGATGGCGGCAAGATAGGCGTTGTGGTCGAGGGCTCGGCGGAGGTCGTCGGTATCCTGGATGGAGCCGGCGACGGTTTGGATCGGGTGATCGTCGGATGGCGAGGCACCTCGGGCCCGGAACCATCGGGAGCCGGACGCGGTTTGCAGGCGGAATGTTGCATCAAGCTCGCCTCGGGAGGTGGCCTCGGCCAGCGCCGCATCGAAGGCGGGGGCATCGTCGGGGTGCATCCGACGGCGGAGGGCGTCCCAGTTGGGAGGGATGGGGGTGTTGACCGATCCTTCGAGGAGCAAGGTGGTTCGGGGAGAGAACCAGACCATTCCGGTGGGCACGTCCCACTCCCAGAGGCCCTCGGTCGAGCCGTTGATGGCGCGTCGGAGTCGGGTGACGTCGGCCTCGGCCAGGGGAGGAAGCTCGGGCATGATTCTCCTGGTTCGTTCCGGCATCCTTCCAGGTCCTTCGCTCGAGCGCTTGCCCGTCCTGCCCGTTGAAGACTAGGATTATAGCGTTCGACCGTCGAGATTCGTACCACCCTGATGCCTTGAGCGGACGATGGGGGGAATCTCGGCGACCGCAAACGACCTGATCGGCCCCTCGCTGAGGAGGATACCGGCCCATGCCGCAACGCAACCTGCTGGCCATCGCGGCCGTCGGCCTTGCCTCGATCGCCTGCTGGCAGACGAGCCGGGGTGATTCGAAGGATTCGAAAGACGAGCTGATGGAGCTTTACGGCGTCTTTATTGATGCCGTCGAACAGGTCGAATCGAACTACGTTCGGGACGTCTCGCGCCGCGAGCTCCTGGAATCGGCGCTTCAGGGGATGCTCCAGAACCTCGACCCGCACTCGACCTACTACAGCGAGACGGAGTGGAAGAAGTTTCAGCGGACGTTTGAAGGCAGTTTCAGCGGGATTGGCATTCAGGTCGAGGTGGACGCCAAGAGCAAGCGGTTAAAGGTTCTCGCCCCGCTCATCGGTACGCCGGCCTATGAGGCGGGCATTCTGGCCGGCGACCTGATTCTGGATGTCGATGGCGAATCGACCGAAGGGATTACCCAGGACAAGGCCGTGGAGATGCTCCAGGGGCGTCCGGGCACCTCGGTCAAGCTCACGGTGCTGCATCCAGGGAGCGAGAAATCGGAAACGCTGGAGGTGACCCGCGAGGTGATCGCCTCGGAAAGCGTGCTGGGGGTCGACCGCCGAGCCGACGACTCGTGGGAATATTTCATCGATCCCGAAGCGAAGATCGGCTACATCCGCGTGAGCAGCTTCTACCAGACGACCGCGGCCGACATCCGACGTGCCCTGGAGCAGCTCAAGAGCGAGGGGATGCGCGGCTTGATCCTCGACCTGCGGACCAACCCCGGCGGCCTGCTGTCGTCGGCCGTGGAAGTGTCGGACCTGTTCGTCGATGGTGGGTTGATCGTCAGTACGAAAGGGCGGAACACCCGAGAGCGACGGTTCATGGCCAACAGCAGCGGCACCTACGACGGGTTCCCAATGGTCGTGCTGGTGAACAGCCACTCGGCCTCGGCCGCCGAGATCGTCTCGGCCTGCCTGCAAGATGCCGGCCGGGCGAAGGTGGTGGGCGAACGGTCGTTCGGCAAGGGGTCGGTGCAGAACATCATCCCTCTCGAAGGAGGGGCCAGCTTCCTGAAGCTGACGGTTGAGAGCTACTACCGTCCGTCGGGTGGAAATATCCACAAGTTCCCCGACATGACCGACGAGGACGAGTGGGGCGTCTCGCCCAGCGAAGGCCTGGCGGTCGAGCTTCCGCCGGAGGAATACGTTCGCTGGGAACTGGCCCGAAGGCGCAAGGATGTCACCTCTCGGATCGCCCGACGCGCGGTTGAGGAAGACCAGGCCGAAGGTGAGATTCCGCCCGACCGTCAGCTCGACAAGGCTCTTGAAGTCCTCCGCGCCGATTTGAGCGAGGAGGAGGCGGACGACGAGCCCGAGGAGCCGGATGACACGGCACCGGAGGAGGAATCCGAGACACCGACACTTTGAGCCGAAACGTGAGCGGGGCACGGGCTCACGTGCCCCGAGGCTTCCCAGGGTGGTTCTCCCGGCCAGCCTTCCTGAACCGATCGGGGAGCAAGACGAGCCGTGGGTGAAGATTTCGACATCTGGCGATTCCTGCAGGACCAGCTGGTGGTCGCTCGACGGTTCCAGGACCGCGTGGATCACGATCCGGAGTGGTCGGGAGCCCGACGGATCGTTCCTCCCGGGGCATTCGCGTTCCGTCGACTGGTCATCCCGCTCGACGAGGCCCAGGCCCGGGCGATGACGGAGGGAGCCGTGCCGGTGATCCAGCAGCCGGATGGCTCGCAGGAGGTCGTAGATTACGAGCTCCAGGCGGATTTTCTCGTGACAAGCTGGCGAGGCGAGGAAGCGGACCGCCAGCTTGACTCCCTTCGTCGAGGAGCCCGATTCCTGATCCGGTGCTCTGACGGGTTGTTGCTCGAGCCGGATGTTCAGTCGGGAATTGTGGATTGATTCATGTAGGAACCTGCGAGCCGATTGCGACCGTGACCGATTCTCTTTTAATCCTGGCCATCGAAACCACTTGCGATGAAACCGGCGCCGCCGTGCTCGAAGGCCCGAGGCCCCCGGAACAAGGGGTGCCGAGGGTGCGGTCGAGCGTGGTGGCGTCTCAGGTCGAGTTGCATGATCGGTTCGGCGGGGTGGTCCCCGAGATTGCGTCACGAGAACATGTGAGGCAGCTTTTGCCGATTGTCGATGAGGCGATGCGGCGGGCGGGGGTGAGGCTCGATCAGATTGGAGCGGTGGCGGTGGCAACGCGACCGGGGCTTGTCGGGTCGCTGGTTGTCGGCCTGACGGCGGCGAAAGTGCTGGCGATGACGCTGGATGTGCCCTTGGTGGCGGTTGATCATCTGGAGGCCCACCTTTACGCCTGCCAGTTGGCGGAGCCGGAGCGAGAGGTTTATCCGAGTGTTGGTCTGGTCGTGTCGGGAGGGCATACGAGTCTGTTTCGATGTGATGGGCCGATTGAGGCGGCACTGCTGGGCGGCACGATCGACGACGCGGCGGGAGAAGCGTTTGACAAGGTCGCCAGCCTGCTGGGTCTCGGCTATCCGGGAGGGCCGGGGGTCGAGCGGGCCGCACGAGCCGGAAACCCGAAGGCATATGCATTTCCGAGGACATTTTTGCGCGAAGATCGGCTCGACTTTAGCTTCTCGGGGTTGAAGACGGCCGTGCTGTATGCGCTTCGCGGGCAGGATTCGAGAGGGCGAACCGGGGCCGATCCGGGGACGCCGGCACCGGAGGTCGTGGCCGATCTGGCGGCCAGTTTCCAGGAGGCGGTGGTGGAAGTGCTGGTGGCGAAGTGTCGCCAGGCGTTGCAGATCACGGGCCTGAGGAAGCTGGGAATTGGTGGCGGGGTTGCCGCGAACGGGCGGTTCCGTGACCGGGTCGCCGCGATGACGAGCGAGGAAGGAATCGAGCTGTTCATTCCGCCGATGGCGTTCTGCACCGATAATGCGGCGATGCTGGGGGTGGCATTCCCGAAGCTCGCGGCAGGGCAGGTGGCCGACCTGGACATTGACGTGACCGCGGGTCTGGTGCGTCCGACCCGTCGCTGAACCCAGGGACGAGGAGGTCCCGGGTGGGGGGGGACTGCCCCTTTGGGCTCGATGTCGGGCTCGCGGCCCCCTTTCCGATTCTTCGATTGCGTTCACAATAGGAAATTGAGGCTGCGATTGCGGGCAATCGCACAGCGCGCACTCGCCAAGACGCGAAGGAGCAGGTATGGCCGGTGACGGGAGGAGGTTCGACGGGATCGACGGGGTGGTGCTCGACGCGGTCGGCACCTTGATCGAACCGAGCCCCTCGGTGGCGGAGGTGTATGCCGCGGCGGCTCATCGGCAGGGGATCGAGGCCGATCCCGAGGTGGTGCGGGTCCGGTTCAAAGAGCATTTTCGCCGCGACGAACTGGATGACCTGCGCGGGCCGATGGTGACCGATGAAGCGATCGAGTACCGCCGATGGCGGCGGATCGTCGGCGGAGTCTTGCCCGATCTACCCGACCCGGAGCGGGCCTTTCTGGAACTCTGGGAGCACTTTGGCCGTGCCGAGGCCTGGCGATGCTTTGCGGATGTGGCCCCGGCGCTGCGCTGCTTGAACGCGGTTGGGCTTTCGCTCCGCGTCGGCTCGAACTTCGATGGTCGCTTGCGGGGGGTGCTTCGGGGGATTCCCGAGGTGGCGGAACTGGCCGACGCCGTCTTGATTTCGTCGGAGGTCGGCTACCGGAAGCCGCATCCGTCCTTCTACCAGGCGGTTTGCGAAGGCCTGGCGATGCCTCCTCACCGGGTCCTTTCCGTCGGTGACGACCCCGAAAACGACGTTGCCGGTGCCGGCCGGGCGGGCCTGCGGGCGGTGCTGGTGGATCGGTCGGGCAGGCAAGGTGATGGGCCGGGTGTGTTTCCCGATCTGGTGTCGCTGGCCGAATCGTTCGGGGGCTGAGGCCAGGAGGTGCCTCAACGCTCGTGCTGTTCCGCCCGATGCGTGTTTGCAATGCGGCTGTTGCGTGCTGCCCTGCGCGAGGGAGGGTTGATCATGGTAAGATGGGCGTTTTGATTTCGTGATCCCTTGCGATGAAAGCCATCACCGATGAGCCGATCTCCCCAGCCGTTCACGGTCGGACTTGTGCAGATGCGTTGCTCGACCGATCCGGACGAGAACCTCCGCCGCGCCTGCGATTTTCTACGAGAGGCGGCGCGCAAGGGGGCTCAGGTGACTTGCCTGCCCGAGCTGTTCCGGTCGCAGTACTTTTGCCAGACCGAGGACCACGCCAATTTCGACCTGGCCGAGCCGATTCCCGGCCCCTCGACCGAGGCGATTGCCGAGGTGGCGAAGGAGACAGGCATGGTGATCGTCGCCTCCCTCTTCGAGCGGAGGGCGGCGGGGTTGTATCACAACACGGCGGTGGTGATTGATGCCGATGGGTCGATTCGGGGGAGGTATCGGAAGATGCACATCCCCGATGATCCTCTTTATTATGAGAAGTTTTATTTCACGCCCGGCGACCTCGGCTTCCAGTCATTTCGGACGAGCCGGGCGAACGTCGGCACGTTGGTGTGCTGGGACCAATGGTATCCCGAGGCGGCTCGCCTGACGGCGCTCAGGGGTGCGGATATTTTGTTCTATCCCACGGCGATCGGCTGGCATCCGAGCGAGAAGGCTGAGTACGGCGAGGCCCAGGCCGACGCCTGGATGACCATGCAGCGAGCCCATGCGATCGCCAACGGCGTGTTCGTCGCCGGCGTGAACCGGATCGGCCACGAGGGGGACCCGGCCGGCGGCATCGAGTTCTGGGGCGGCACCTTCCTGGCCGACCCGTTTGGCCGCATCCTGGCAAAGGCCGGGAACGACACGGAGGAGGTTCTGGTCGTGGAGTGCGACCCGAAGCTGATGGAGACGACCCGGCGGCACTGGCCATTCTTGAGGGATCGACGGATCGATGCTTATGCGCCGATCGTGGAGCGGTTCCTGTCGTGAGATGATGGGGAGCGAATCGGGGCGGGTCAATCCTCTTGGACATAGGCCCAATCGGCATCCATCTCAACAGAAGACCAGAGATTAAACGCGAGATTCGATTGGCGGCCGGCTGCCGGGTTGACGCCGGCCCTTGGATTCCTCACGAGCCCCGAATATCCCGAGGGGTTTGTACTCGTCCAGAAGCAAGGCCGGCCGTCCCTCATCTCGGCCTCCTCGATCGAGAACGCTCCGACCCGCATCGGGCCGGCCGGTCGCGCCCCCGCTTCCATGCGGCGGGCAAGCCCTTCCAGGTTCGGCCGGGAGAGGGCGAAGGCGAGGCGCAATGGCCAGCGAGTCACGGGGACTGATGCGATGCAAAACATCGCCGCCGCCCAGAGCACGAGGAATCGACGATCGTAACGCCCTTCGGTGACACGGGGCATGCTCAGGCCAGCGAGGGCGCACAGGCCGAGCACGATTATCCCCAGGAGATAATCGTGCCCGAGGACCGGTGGCGGGATGTTGATCGCGACGAACGCGAGCGCGAGGACGATCGGCGTCCAGCGTCGCGTCCTTCGTCCAAGTGGCGTGGCGAGCGAGACGAAGAAGGCCGCGGTCAGCAGCCAGAATATCCCTGGCGACGATCCGAAGACTGCGGCGAGGATGATGGCCGTGATTCCGACGAGGGCCCCGAGATGCGCGGTCGTGAATCGCATCGGAAACGTCACCTCTGCGTCTTGAAACACGCGATCCCGGGGAGACGATCGACGAGCCCGTGGCCGTCGAGCCTCCGGACCCTGCCGAATCAGATCTTCATCCGGGCGGCGATGATATTGCGCTGGATGTCGTTGGTGCCAGAGAAGATGACGCCGCCGACACTGTCGCGGAGGTCGCGTTCGATGCCGTTCTCGGTCACATAGCCCTGGGCGCCGAAGTGGCGGACGGCATCGAGGGAGTTGGCGACGAAGCACTCGGAGACGTGGAGCTTGGCCATGGCGGCTTCGAGCGTGGCGTCCTCGCCGCGGGCTTTCTTGCGGGCGAAGCCGTAGACGAGGGGACGAGAGGTTTCGTAGCGGAGCTTCATGTCGACGAGTCGATGGGAGACGGCCTGGAACTTGCCGATCGACTGGCCGAACTGCTTACGCTTGCGGGCGTGATCGACACACCGTTCGAGCTGGCGGCGCATGGTGCCGAGGGTGCCGGCGAGGATCGCGCCGCGTTCCCATTCGAGCGCGGCGTTGAAGACGCGGGCGCCGCGGCCTTCGCGTTCGAGGATGGCGTCGAGCGGCAGCTCGCAGTCTTCGAAGGCGAGCTCGGCCATGGGGGCGGTGCGCATGCCGAGCTTCGGGATCTCGCGGACGACGCGGAGGCCGGGGGTGTCTTTCGGCACGATGAAGGAGGTGAGGCCAAGTGCCCCCTTGCCGGGATCGACTGTGGCGAAGACGACGAGGACGTCGGCGATCGCGCCGCCGGTGATCCAGACCTTGCGGCCGTTGAGGACCCAGCGGTCGGCCTTCTTCTCGGCCTTTGTGGACATGCTGAAGATGTCGGAACCGGCCTCGGGCTCGCTGGCGGCGTTGGCACCAAACAGGGAGCCGTCGCAGAGGCCGGGGAGCCATCGGCGTTTCTGCTCCTCGGTGCCAAAGGCGAGGATCGGCATGGTGACCGTCCAGAGCGACGCGCCGAGGGCGAAGACGAGGCCTGTATCGTGGCAGCCGTAGCCGAGCCCCTCGACAGCGGCGACGGCGGAGACGAGGTCATCCGACCCGCCGCCGTATTCCTTCGGCACGGGAAGGCCGAGCAGGCCGAGCGTGCCGCATTTTCGGTAGCCGTCGCGGTGGAAGGTGCCGAGGCGGTCGCGGTCGGCCACGTCGTCGCACAGTTCAGATCGGGCGAAGGTAACGGCGGCGTCGAACCAGGAGCGCTGGGCGGGGGTAAGCAGGTCGTCCATCGGGAAGCCTCCGTGCTCCTCGTCGAGAAATCGAGACAGGCGATACGATCCGCGTCGGTCTCAGTCTAGTCCGATGGCAGATCCTGGCAAGGCGAACTCGGGGAGGATCGGTGGCAAACCGAGAGGGGAGCCATCGCGCCCATGACCGCAACCGGGGCATCGGTTAGGATGGTCCGATCGCGAAGGTCGGGCAGGCAAGACCCTTCGCACGACCTTCTCAGAATGGGCTGAATCATGTCATTGAGCGACGAATCGACCACGACCGAGACTCCGGCGGCGCTCGGCTACCGATTGCCGGCGGAGTGGGAGACGCACGAGGCGACCTGGATTGCCTGGCCGCAGAATCGGGAGGACTGGCCGGGGAAATTTGAGCCGATCGGGTGGGTCTATGCCGAGATCGTTCGGCATCTGAGCCGATCGGAACCGGTTCGGATTATTGTCGGCTCGAAGAAGGTCGAGCGGAAGGCCAACGATGCGCTGGCGAAGTCGGGAGTGGATTTGAATCGGATCGAGTGGGTGAGGAAGAAGACCGATCGGGGATGGCTGCGCGACTCGGGGCCGATGTTCGTGGTTCGGGACCGATCGCACGGCGAGAACGGCAAGCTTCCGCCCGTCTCGTTGATCGACTGGAAATTCAATGCCTGGGCAAAGTACAACCAGTACAAGCGAGACAACCGGGTGCCTCGGGTCGTGGCCGAGGAGCTTGGCTTGACGCGATGGCAGCCGAGGGCCGCGATCGACGGAAAACCGAGGCGGATCGTTCTGGAAGGTGGGGCGATCGACGTCAATGGCCGGGGAACCTTGATCACGACCGAGGAATGCTTGCTGTCGAAGCAACAGGAACGCAATCCGGGGCTCGATCGCGTGGATTATGAGCGGTTCCTGGGGCAGTACCTTGGCGTGACGAAGGTCATTTGGCTGGGGCAGGGGATCGAGGGAGACGACACACACGGGCATGTGGACGACATTACCCGATTTGTTGATAAGTCGACCGTGGTGACCTGCGTTGAAGACAACCCGAACGACCCAAACCACGCCAGACTTCAGGAAAACCTGGAACGGTTGAGAGACGCGACCGATCAGGACAACCGCCCCTTGCGGATTGTCGAGCTGCCGATGCCGGAGCCGGTGGTGTTCGACGGCCAGCAGGTTCCGGCGAGTTATGCGAATTTTTACATTGCCAATTCCGTGGTCCTTGTTCCGACGTTCAATGACCCGAAGGACCGGCTGGCGCTTGGGATTCTTGCAGACCTGTTTCCGGATCGGACGGTGGTGGGGATTCATGCCGTCGAGCTGGTCTGGGGGCTGGGGACGTTACACTGCCTGACGAGGGATCAGCCTCGCGGGCCGTTGCAGGGCTAAGTTTGGCTGCTCACCAGGCGTTGTGTTGACGTTGATTTCGTGTGGGGCTGGTTGCCGAGGGGCATGCTCCCGATTTCGGAGAGTCAGGTTGACCATGTCACAGCCAAGCGATTCGAGCTCACCGAAGTTTGCCGAACGTCCCAGCCGGTCGCGCCAGGTCGTCTCGCTCGTCATGCTGATCGGGGTGAGCTTGACCGTCGCGGTCCTGTTCTATCAGGTGATCCGGCCGCTGTTTTTGCCGCTCTTTTTGGGGGCGGTGTTCGCCCTGCTGGCAATGCCGCTTCAGCGCGACTTGATGCGACGGGGGCGATTGCCCGATTGGCTGGCCTCGCTCATCATCACGGTGGTGGTGGTGCTGGTGGTGGTGATTCCGACCACGGCGGGGTTCTTTTTGATCAAGGACCAGGCGCAGCGAGCCATCGACCAGTTGGAGCAGGCAGCGCTCGATCCGGTGGCTCGTGAGCGGCTTCTGGAACTTGTCGGGGATCGGCTGCCGATTGAGACCGAAACCCTGGAAGAACAGGTGGTGCGTCTTTTACGCGATGGCGAGGCGCTCTTGTTTCAGCGAGCCATGAAAGCGCTGGGCAGCGCGACGGCGTTTGTGATTGGGTCGCTGCTGTTCTTGATCTCGGGGTTTTTCTTCCTGAAGGATGGGGAGTCGATTCTGAAAGCCTGGGAGGAACTCACCCCTCTGGATCCGGAGCAAGACCGTCAGATTCGGTGGCGCTTTGCCGAAGTCTGCCGAGGGGTGGTGCTGGCGATCTTGCTGGCGGCGATGGTGCAATCCATCGGCCTGGGGCTGATCATCGCAATCCTCGATCTGATTTTCGGGATCGGGATCGGTCCCTGGATCTTTTTGCTCATGCTGCTGACGGCGATTGCGGCGATGATCCCCTTCGTCGGTCCGCCGGTGATCTGGATTCCGCTGGCCGGTTACCTGTTCTATGAGGGGAAGTATGCCGCGGCGATTATCCTGAGCCTTCTGGGAGCAGTGGTCATTGGGAACCTCGATTATCTGGTGCGCATGATGGTATTGAAGGGAACCACCGAGATGCACCCCTTGATGGCCTTGATCTCGATTTTGGGCGGAGTGCAACTCCTGGGAGTGGTGGGGATCTTCGTCGGGCCGATCGTTGCGGCGGTGTTTGTCTCGCTCTTGCGAATCTTGAGGCAGCAGCTTGTTGCGTTCGAGCGGCCGAGGCCGGCCGTCTGACCCGAGCGGTTGGGGCCGGGGCGGACAGATGACCCATCGTCTCACCGCGCACGCAATCGGGGTCGGCATTCCTTTGCAGGAGCACCGACCCCGAATGATCGAATCGAAAGAACCGCAAGGGGGGTAGGCCCCAAGTCGGGAGGCGAGGGCTCAGGCGCCAGAGAGACTCGCGCGGAGATACTCGCGGTTCATCACGGTGATGTTCTGGGTACTGATCCCCTTCGGGCAGACGGCCTCGCACTCCTGGTAGTTGGAGCAGTTGCCGAAGCCTTCCTTGTCCATCTGCTCGACCATGTTGAGGACGCGTCGCTTGCGCTCGACCTGCCCCTGGGGCAATCGGGAAAGCTGGGCGACCTTGGCCGAGGTAAAGAGCATGGCCGAGGCGTTCTTGCAGGCGGCGACGCAGGCCCCGCAGCCGATGCAGGTGGCGGAGTCGAAGGCGAGGTCGGCGTCTTCCTTGCGGACGGGGATGGAGTTGGCCTCAGGAGCCGATCCGGTGTTGATCGACACGTAGCCGCCGGCCGAGATGACGCGGTCGAAGGCGGAGCGATCGACCATCAGGTCGCGGATGACCGGGAACGGATCGGCTCGCCAGGGCTCGATATAGATCGAGTCGCCATCCTTGAAGCTCCGCATATGGAGCTGGCAGGTGGTGGTTTGCTCGGGGCCGTGGGCGACCCCGTTGATGACCATGCCGCACGAGCCGCAGATGCCTTCGCGGCAGTCGTGGTCGAAGACGACCGGGTCTTCGCCGCGAAGGATGAGGTCCTCGTTGAGGACGTCGAGCATTTCGAGGAACGACTGGTCGGGGCTGACGTCCTTGGCCTGATACGTGACCATGCGGCCCGGATCGGAGGGCCCCTTCTGCCGCCAGATGTGCAGTGTCAGGTTCATGGGATTACTTGTAGCTCCGGGTCGCAAGTTCAACGTGTTCGAAAACGAGCGGTTCGATCACCAGGTCGGGTTCGGCATCGGGGCCGTTGGACTTCCAGTTCGAGACGTGGCAGAAGTTCTCGTCGTCTCGCAAGGCCTCGCCCTCCTCGGTCTGGTACTCCTCGCGGAAGTGACCGCCGCAGCTTTCGTTTCGGGCGAGGGCGTCGCGGCACATGAGTTCGCCGAGCTCGATGAAGTCGGCCACGCGGCCGGCCTGTTCGAGGGCGATGTTCAGCTCCTCTCCGGAGCCGGTGACCTTGACGTTCTCCCAGAATTCCTGGCGAATCTCGGGAATCTTGGCGATGGCCTCGCGAAGACCGTCGGCGTTGCGGGCCATGCCGCACTTGTCCCAGACGATCTTGCCGAGCTCGCGGTGGAAGGAGTCGGGCGTGCGTTTGCCGTTGATGGAGAGCAAGGTGCGGACCCGATCCTTGGCGCGGGCTTCGGCCTGGTCGAACTCGGGGTGATCGATGCCGGCGTCGAGCTTCTTGAAGCGGGCGAAGTAGTCTCCGATGGTGTAGGGCAGGACGAAGTAACCGTCAACCAAGCCCTGAAGCAGGGCACTGGCACCGAGACGGTTGGCACCGTGGTCGGAGAAGTTGGCCTCGCCGATGACGAACAGACCGGGGATGTTGCTCATCAAGTTGTAATCGACCCAGAGCCCGCCCATCGTGTAGTGGCTGGCCGGGTAGATGCGCATGGGGACCTTGTAAGGGTCCTCGTCGGTGATGCGCTGGTACATGTCGAACAGATTGCCGTACTTCGCGGCGATGGTCTTCTGGCCGAGGCGGTTGATGGCATCTCGGAAGTCGAGGTAGACACCAACGCCGGACGGGCCGACGCCTCGGCCTTCGTCGCAGACCTTCTTGGCGGCTCGGCTGGAGATATCGCGTGGCGCGAGGTTGCCGTAGGAGGGGTAAAGGCGTTCGAGGTAGTAGTCGCGTTCGTTCTCGGGGATCTGGTCGGGGTGGCGCTTGTCGCCGGGCTTGATGGGAACCCAGACGCGGCCGTCGTTGCGGAGCGATTCGCTCATCAACGTCAATTTCGATTGGTGCTCGCCGTGCGGCGGGATGCAGGTCGGGTGGATCTGGGTGTAGCAGGGGTTGGCGAAGTAGGCCCCCTGTTGGTAGGCCCGGAAGGCGGCGGTGACGTTGCACCCTTTGGCGTTGGTGGAGAGGTAGAAGACGTTGCCGTAGCCGCCGGTGGCCAGGACGACGGCATCGGCGCAGTGCTTCTCGATCTTGCCGGTGACCATGTCGCGGGTGATGATGCCGATGGCTCGCCCATTGGCGATGACCAGTTCGAGCATCTCGGTGCGCGGGTACATTTTGATCTTGCCGGCGTTGACCTGACGCATCATCGCCTGATAGCAACCGAGCAGGAGCTGTTGGCCGGTCTGGCCCCGGGCGTAGAAGGTTCGGGAGACCTGGGCGCCGCCGAAGCTGCGGTTATCGAGCGTGCCGCCGTACTCTCGGGCGAAGGGAACCCCCTGGGCGACGCACTGGTCGATGATGTTGGTCGAGAGTTCGGTCAGGCGGTAGACGTTGGCCTCTCGGCTGCGGAAGTCGCCCCCCTTGATGGTATCGTAAAAGAAGCGCTGGACCGAGTCTCCGTCGTTCTGATAATTCTTGCAAGCGTTGATGCCACCCTGAGCGGCGATCGAGTGGGCACGTCGGGGACTGTCCTGGTAGCAGAACGAGCGGACGTTGTAGCCGAGCTCGGCCAGAGTGGCGGCGGCGGAACCGCCAGCCAGGCCGGTGCCGACAACGATGACCGAGTACTTGCGCTTGTTATTGGGCGCAACCAACTTCAGCTCGCCCTGGTGCCGGGTCCATTTCTGGTCGATCGGACCGTCGGGGATCCGGGCGTCGAGCGTCTCTTCAAGGACCTTCATACGCGTGCCTTTCCTGATCGGTCGAGTTGAGCGAAGCGGAGCGGAGCTGAGCGGCCCGGCGAGGCGAGGTCATGTTGGGCGGGATCGGGCGGGGGCTCGGCCACGGCCTCGGGCTCAGATGGTGAAGTAGCCGAATTTGGTCCAGTAATCGAGCAGGATGAAAGCCGGGATGGAGACGTTGCCCAGGACGATGATCGTTGCGGCGACCGGACCGACCAGGAACAACCCACGGCGGTACTTGGGGATCGTCAGGCCAAGGGTTTGGAACATGGCACTGGCCCCGTGGCTGAGGTGCAGGCCGAGCAAAATCTGAGCGACGATGTAGGTCAGGGCGATCAAGGGGTCTCGAAATCCGAGGATGACCATTCGGTAGACGTCGCGGCGGTACTCGCGGCGCTCTGATTCGGCGACCGAGTCGGCTGGGATTTCCTGGATCGCTCGGGCCGCCTCGGTGGCGACGTCGTTTCCTGGTGTCGAGGCCTCGACGGCGGCGTCAAGGTCGGCCTGTTCCTGGCCGGGGCCGATTTGAGTCGGCTCGAAGCTGACGAGGGTGACGGGCTGGCCGTGATGTTCGTAGTACTGCTGGTAGTCGGGATTGGTCACCTGGACAGTGAAGTGGAGCAAGTGGTAGACGATGAAGGCCAGCACGAGGAGCCCGGAGAGCAGCATGGTTCGAGACGCCGACGAGGCTCGGGTTGTGCGTTCCATCACGTACCGCTGGGGACGGGATTCGCGATTCTCCTTCGAGACCCAGATGGTGAAGGTGATGTGCAATGCCACGGCAACGAGCAGTCCGATGCGGGCGACCCAGAGCAATTCGGGCATGGAGTGGAGGAACTCGGCGTAGTTGTTGATCGTCTCGCGGCCGAGGAAGATCTGGAGGTTCCCCACCATGTGGCCAATGACGAAGCCAAACAGCAAGAGGCCGGTGATCGCCACCACGGCCTTCTTCGCAATCGATGAGCGGATCATGCCAGCACCCTACTGAGGAAAACATCCCCGATTCCGAGCAGCCTCCCGAACCTGGGATTGATTGAGCCGGACGTCCGGGAGGAGCGGACGCGAGGCCGTCGTCGGCCTCGACGGACGGATCGGCTCCGATCTCCCGTAGAGACGATGGCGGAACGGTCGATCAACCGGGACGGCGAGAGGTTGCTTTGCGTATCGTAATGCGTCGGCGACCGAAATACCATCGCTCGGCGGAACGTCGCGAGGTCATCACGGGGAGGGGCGGAACGGGGAAGGAGATCGCGGCGGACGACGAACCGACGAGACAAGGAGTCTCGGCGGATGGGCGCCCAAATCTTCTGTTTGTTTTAGGGGACAGAGCAGGGGAGTCAAGCAATTTCAACCAAAAGGTCGGGTGGCCCAGGAGGAGCCGTCGCGGTTTGAAGACACTTCGGTGCCTGTGCCTTGCCAAACGGACGGAGCCAAAGGTGCTGCAGCCGTCGAGAGGTGCTGCCTGCCATCGCCGACGAGGGGCGTGATTGGGAAAAGCCTGCTTATCGGGTGAGGTCCAGATGCGTGACCTTCAACGCGCCGTCCCTCCCGCGGCGGAGCCGGATGGAAACCGGGCTCCCGTGACAAAGGTTTTCGGCCAGGTCGGCCAGCCATCCCAGATCGGGCACGAGAACGGCCTCGGCCTCGGCGATGACCAGTTCTCGGCTTCGGCCTCGGGGGGCGATTTGGAGCACGAGTTTCGAGTTCCAGTCGCAATGGCCGGCCGGTTCGACCCAGGAGTCGACAATCGCGCCAGTGACCAGCAATTCCACACTCAAGGAAGAGGATGTGGTGGGAACGGGTCGAACCATGCGATCAACAGCGCTGGGTGCGAGTGCACTCATGCGACGAGCTCCTTGCTGATCGGACCGGCACTCGGGAGATTCTACAGCGGAATCGGGATTCTCGGTCCCTGATGCATCCATCATAGTGCGCGGTCGTCGGCTCGACAAGCGGAAAGAGAGCGGAACGGATCAGGGCTCCGCAATCGGGTGGAATGTGACGGGATTTCTCAGAGGATTCGGCGGAGAAGTTCCTGGCGTGAGGACAGGAAAGTTTGCGAGCAGGGATCGGTTCCAGACGGGCGGTAAGCCGGATTCTGTCGGACGCCCGCGAAGGCGACCGGATGACCATTTCTCTGGGACGTCGGTTACCCGACGCCTCAAGCGACCTACCCGGGAGTCGCGAACGGGTCGGGCAAACCCGCGAGAGAGTCCGATTGCTCGAACCCTCCACTGCTCCCTTATTTGGTCTTGCTCCCGATGGGGTTTACCGAGCCAGACCGGTCGCCCGGCCTGCTGGTGAGCTCTTACCTCACCGTTTCACCCTTACCGCCCCGACCCAAGAGGCCGGGGAGGCGGTTTGCTTTCTGTTGCACTGTCCCTACTCGATCCGTCACCAGACCGAGCGGTGGGCGTTACCCACCATCGTGCCCTCAGGAGTCCGGACTTTCCTCCCCGGGATGCTCCCGGCTCGTTTGTTTTTGCAAACGAATGCCAGGCCCCGAGGCGGTCATCAGCCCGTCTCGAACCGTATAATAATTTTAGCAGCCGTTCGGGTCCGGAGCAATTCCACGCGAGGATGGACCCCGAATTCGGTTCCCAACGACGCAACCTTGGGTCAATTTTGAGTCACAGGACACAAAAATGTTACCCAGACTCCCTAGATCGACTATAATGACAAGGGGTAACCGCACCGATTGGGAGGGTCGTATGATGTGCATCCAGGGATACCTGCAACAGCATCGGGTGCGATTTGAGGCGATGCTGCACCGCCCTGAATCGACGGCATCGCGTCGAGCCCATAGTGTCCATGTGCCGGGAGATCAGGTGGCCAAGGGGGTCTTGATCCGAGCGGACGATCGGTTCGTGCTGGCGGTGTTACCGAGCACGCATCGGGTCGATCTGGAGCGATTGGCCCTGGTGCTGGAGGCCAACCGTGTTCGCCTGGCGACTGAGGATGAGGTGAGCCAAGTCTTTGTCGATTGCGAGCGAGGGGCCGTGCCCCCCTTCGGTCGACTCTACGGCGTGATGACCGTAGTGGACACGAGCCTGGCGGCCTGGGCCGAGATTGTGGTCGAAGCCAATCTCCGGCATGAGGATCTGCGGTTGCGCTACCGGGATTACGAAGCGGTCGAGGAACCGCTCCGGGCGCGCTTCGCCAGGCCGATCGTTGCGAAGCGGCCACGCTCGACGGGGCGTCAGGCCGGTTGATCGAGGGGGATCACCACGCAATGCGTGTTGGCGACGAGGTGTTTGTGGTCTCGATGGATGCCCCCGAGCCAATTGGGAAAGGCTCGGGGGATGGGTGTCGTTGAGCAAGGTGGAGGTGATCGGCTCAGGGGTGAGATGCAGTCGAAGGTTCGAGATCGGCCAACTCGTCGAGGTCGGGAGCGAACCCTCGCCTCATGGTGTTTTCGGTGATTGAGCGGGCCAGCAGGAATTCGAGCAGATAATCGGGGCCTCCGGCCTTGGTGCCGATGCCCGACATCTTGAAGCCGCCGAATGGCTGGCGATCGACGAGCGCTCCGGTGCAGGGGCGGTTGATGTAGAGGTTGCCGACGCGGAGCGATCGTGAGACACGGTCGATGTGGGCGGGGCTTCGCGAGTAGAGACCGGCGGTCAGGGCGTATTCCACATCGGCGGTGATGCGCAGCGCGTCGTCAAGATCCCTAGCGCGGATCACGGTCAGGATCGGCCCAAAGACTTCTTCCTGGGCGATCCGGGCTTTCGGGTCCACATCGGCGACGATCATCGGGCCGACGTAGTGTCCGCGATCGGCGAGCGGGCCGACATCCAGTTCGGCGACAACGCGGCCTTCGGTGCGGGCAATTCGTTTGTAATCGTTGATCCGATCGCGAGCCTCGGCGTTGATGACCGGGGGAATCGCCGGGTCGGGGTCGTCGGCCGGGCCGACGGTCCACGAGGGGAGGGCCTCGGCCAGCCGTTGCACGAAGGCGTCGTAGATGCCGTCAAGGACGATGGCTCGGGAGGCGGCCGAGCATTTCTGGCCGGCGTAACCGAAGGCGCTTCTGAGGACGCCAACAACGGCTTCGTCGAGGTCGGCGTCGTCGTCGATGATGATGGCGTTCTTCCCCCCCATCTCGGCGATGACGCGCTTGACGTGATGCTGGCCGGGTTTGGTGTCGGCGGCAACCCGGTTGATCGTCAGGCCGACGGCCTTCGAGCCGGTGAAGGCGACGACGGCGGCTCTCGGGTCATCGACCAGGGCGGCCCCGACCTCCTCTCCGACACCGGGCAGATACTGGATGACCTCGGGAGGTGCGCCGGCCTCTCGGAGAATCTGGACGAGGTGCCAGGCGATGACCGGCGATTGTTCGGCCGGCTTCAGGACGACCGGGCATCCGGCGACGAGGGCGGCGACGGTCATCCCGCAAGGGATGGCCAGAGGAAAATTCCAGGGGGGGATGACCACGGCGACCCCTCGGCCGAAGTATTCGAGGCGGTTCGTCTCGCCGGGAACGTCTCGGCGGCGGGGATCGGCCAGGTCGAGCATCCGTCGGGCGTAGAATTCGCAGAAGTCAATCGCCTCGTCGATGTCGGCCGTGGCCTCGGCCCAGGGCTTGGCACACTCGAAGACCTCCCAGGCGGCCAGCTCAAAGAGGCGGGCTCGCATGATAGCGGCGGCCTTCACGAGCACCTCGGCGCGGGTTTTGGCTGGGGTCGAGGACCAGGAAGGATAGGCCGCTTCGGCGATCGTTAACGCGCGGTCGGCGTGGTCGCGGGTGGCCTTCGCGGTGCGACCGACGATGAGGGAGGTGTCGTTGGGACTCTCGGAGGTGAGCCAATCGTTGGTCCAGACCTCGTCTCGGCCGATCCGGAGCGGGTACTCGCGGCCGAACTGGGCGCGGACCTGATCGAGGGCGGCCCGCATGCGGTCGCGGTTCTCGGTTCGGGAGAAGTCGATGGGAGGTTGATTGGTGAAGGCTGGAAGCTGGCCTTCCGGTTGGGCCTCGGTCCGAGGCCGGGTGACAACGGCTCGCATGGTTCCGACCTCCTGGGGGTTCTTCAAGAGTTCCTCGACCGGTATCTCTCCGTGGGCACTGGCCCGAAGGAACGACTCGTTCGAGGTGTTTTCGAGCAAGCGACGGACGAGATAGGCCATGCCGGGCAGCATGGCGCCGTAAGGGGAGTAGACACGGACCCGGTGGCCCCGGTCGATCAGAGCCCGTCGGATCGGGTCACCCATGCCGTGAAGGATCTGGACCTCGAAGGCGTCGATCGGGATCTCTCGGACCTCGGCCGAGGCCATCGCGTGGGCGAGGCTGCGGACGTTGTGGCTGCCGAAGGCGGGGCGAAGCCATTGATGATGGTCGAGCAGGAACTCCGAGCAGCGCTCGAAGCAGGCGTCGGTTTCCCACTTGCGGGAGTGGACGGGCAGAGGCCAGCCAACCTGCCGGGCGAGCAGGACCTCGTAATCCCAGTAGGCCCCCTTGACCAGTCGGATCGTGACCGGCGTGCCTCGGGCCTCGGCCCAGTCGCGGAGGCCCCGCAGGTCGGCCTCGGCGTCGAGCAGATAGGCCTGGCAGACGATGCCGAAGTGGGGGTATTCGCGGAACTCGGGCTCGTTGAGTGCGCGGCGGAAGATGGCGTAGGTGAGATCCTTGTAGGCGTACTGCTCCATGTCAACATTGACGAAGGCGTGGCGGGCGATCGCTTCCCGGAGGATCGGGCGGAGACGATCGAGGACGCGATCGGTCGTGGCCTCGGCGGCGGTCGGATCGAATCGCGGAGTGAGGCTCGTGAGCTTCAACGAGAGGTTGACGCGGGGGATCGGGCCGAGGTGGTCGCGGTCGATCCTCGGGATTTCGGGCTCGGGGGCGAGCGGCCCGGCGAGTCCTCGGATGAGCTCAAGACAGGTGCGCTGATAGACCTCGGCCTCGCGGTCGGTGATGACAGCCTCGCCGAGCAGGTCGGCGGTGAAGGCCACCCCTTTGCGGCGAAGATTGAGGACGGTTCGGAAGGCTTCCTCGGGAGTGCTGCCGGTGATGAACCGTCGGGCCATGCGGGTTGCGGCGGCTCGGGCCATGCGGGCGAGCATCTTGTCGCCGACCGGGCCGGAAGGGGCGAGGGAGAGCGGCATTGAGACGAGGCCAGGAACCCGGTCGCCGGCCTCGGCCAGATATTCGTTCAAATGTCGGCGGACTGAGGCCGGTTCGACCAGGGTCGGCAGGGCGTCGATGAACCGAAAGAGCTGGACCTTGACCTCCGGGTCCTCCATCGTCAGGCCCATCAGTTGGTCGTCCCACCAGGAGCGATCGAGGGGGGAGGGGCCTCGGCCGATCTGCCGGAACAAGGCGCGGCCGATTTCTCGGGTGCGTTCCTCGACAGCGCGCGATCCGGGGACCGGTGGTGTCTTCCGTACGGTGGCCATCTCAATCACCCCTTCCAGAGACTTCGCAGGGCAGGCGTATAAGGATTCTACGATCCGGGGAGGGTTTCGGATCGGCTCCGCGTGCGTCGGGTGTCGAGAAGGAGGGGGAGAAAATCGTGCCAGACCGGGGGGAAATTACGTTACCGCGGTTCTGATGGCGGGGTTTATGGTGAAGGTCCCTTTACCCTGCGATGCGAGCCGGAGTCTCTTCTCCCCGGTTCGGGGGGAGTCTGGCCGACCAGGGAGGGGATGTCGACCGTATGGAGGTCCCGAAGATCCCAATGCGTACCCGACGATCCTGGCTGATGACGGCCGCAATGGTGGGAGTGGCCCTGCTGGTGGCCGTGGTTCCGGCCCTGGCGGCCGAGCTGTTCGGCACGGTGAAAACGGTGAACCCGGACGAGAAAACCCTCGTCGTGGTCGAAAAGAAGAGCGGAGACGAGGTGACGGTCACGATTACGGAAAAGACCGTCTTTATTAACCCCAAAGGCAAGCAAGCCAAGAAGTTCGATCTCGAAAACTTCAAGAAGCGCGAGGGCAAGGCCAGGGTCCGAATCGAACATGAAGACGGGGTGGCGTCGAAGATCACCCTGACGCCGAAGAAGAAGCGGGGCGGTCCGGAAGAATGAGCGGCCTGGAGTGTGACTGGTCTTGACGGTTGAGGGCGTCGCCGCGATAACCCGACGCGGCGGCGTCTGTCACGACGTCGAGCGATTGATCCCCTTCCCGCTTTGCCTGGACCGAATCGGCGGAAGGAGGGGGCGTTGGCCCACCGAATTCCGTCGGGCTTGAGGGGACGGAGTCCTCTCCTCCACGAGTTGAATGCGCGACACGGAGGTCCCTCATCGATGAGCACCGCAACGGCTGCCGAGATGGCTCCGCCGGCAATGTCGACCCCTGCGAACCCGAGAGTGACGTGGATCGACACGTTTCGGGGGCTCTCGATCGTCCTGGTCGTGCTCGGCCACGTGCTCGGGGGCCTGGCCTTTGCCGCGTTCGTGCCGGAAGTGGGCAAGGATCGGCTCTGGGCGGCGTATGATCTGCTCTACACGTTTCGGATGCCGGCCCTGTTTCTGGCGTCGGGGCTCTTCGCTGCGCGATCGGTGCGCAAAGGGTTGCCGACATTCGTGGGAACCAAGGCCCGGACCCTGGCCTATCCCTACCTGCTCTGGTCGTTGATCGCCTGGGGATGCCATACGGTCGTCTCGGGGATGACCAACACGAAGGCCGACCCGCTGACCCCGCTGAAGATGCTGTTTGACCCGATGCAGGGGGTCTGGTTCCTGTACGTCCTGTTCGCGGTCATGATGGGATTCGGCCTCTGGACGGCCAGGGGAGGCAGTCGCTCGGGCTTCCTGGCAATCGGGGTGGCGCTCCACCTACTGGTGCCGCTCTGGGACGGTGCCCCGTCGCTGCTGGTGCAGGTCGGCCTGTTCGCCGTGTACTTCGGGCTGGGCCTGTTTCTGGCCGATCATGTCCGGATGCTGGGCGACTGGCTGAAGCCGAGGCGGCTCGTCTGGTTTGTGCCGCTGGCCTTCGGTTTGATGAAGGGGGCCGTGGCGCTGGGATGGGACGAGCATGCCTGGTTTGACCTGGTGCCGGCCCTGTTCGGGACACTTGGGATGTTCGGCGTGGCGATGGTGCTCGATCGCTTGCCGGGAGTGGAACTGCTAAGGCATTGCGGGAGGCACTCGCTGCAACTCTATGTGGCGAGTGGGCATGCGTCGGTGGCGACCCGAATCCTGCTCTCTCGGGGGCTCGGGTTCACGGGCTTGCCGATGCACATTGCGCTGGGCACCGCAGCCGGATTGATCGCGCCGCTGGTCCTGGTGGCGGTCTGCAAGGCGATCGGGTTCCGCTACCTGTTTACCTGGCCGGCTCCTGAAGGACCTCGGGAGGAGCAGAGGGCCTCGGCCGAGGCTCGGGGGCCGATCGGGGGGCACCGGCCGAGGGTCGCGAGCGTGCCGAGCCCTTGACTCGCCGCCCTCCGTCGCGGTACTCTTGTGCAACTTTCTCAATCCGGCACGCATCTTATCCAGAGTGGCTGAGGGACGGGCCCTGCGACGCCACAGCAACCGATCCGCCAACCTGGGCGGATGCTGGTGCTAATTCCCGCCCACCGAGTGTGGTCGACCTTCCGGAGGTTCCGCATCGGATGTTTTCTTGGGGAGAGATGAGATGGCCTCCATGACCCGTCGGCACAGACCAACGAGTCTTCCGGATCAGCCCTGCCCCATCGCCTCGCCGCCCTGCCCACCATCAGCTCTGGATTGAGACGGCGCTGCCGGATCGGAACGGATCATGGCGTTCGGTCCCGTTACGGAAACGTTCCGTGACGCGATGGCCGACGCCCGGACCCGTGCCGGCGATCCCCTCGTGCGGCCTCGATGCCCCCAAGGCATCCTGGTGATGCATGAAGCCTTCGGGAGCCGCCGAGCCGACCTCGGGAGAACCACCGGTGAGTTCCGAATTCGTCCGCGGCCTGACCTGTCGCCTTTGTGGGAAGCAGTACCCCAAAGAAGCCCTGAACTTTTGCACGGAAGACTTCGGCCCACTGGAGGTCGAATACGATTACGAGGCGATCGGCCGAGCCTTGAGCCGCGAGGCGATCGAACGCCGCCCCCGGACCATGTGGCGCTACAAGGAACTGCTGCCGATTGACGGCGAGCCGACCGTGGGCTTGCAGGTCGGCTGCACGCCGCTCATCAAGGCCAAACGCCTGGCCGAGGCGCTCGGCATCCGAGAACTGTACATCAAGAACGACGCGGTCAATCATCCGACCCTCTCGTTCAAGGACCGCGTGGTGGCTGTTGCCCTGTCGAAGGCCGTCGAGCTGGGCTTTGATACGGTCGGGTGCGCCTCAACGGGGAACCTGGCCGGATCGGTGGCGGCGAACGCCTCGGCCGCGGGGCTGAAGGCCTACGTCCTGATCCCGGACAACCTGGAACAAGGAAAGGTCCTGGGCGCGACGATCTACGGTGCAAAGGTCGTGGCGATCAAGGGGAATTACGACCACGTCAACCGGCTTTGCTCGCAGATTGCCTTCCGGTTCGGCTGGGGGTTCGTCAATGTGAACCTCCGGCCGTTCTACGCCGAAGGCTCGAAGTCGATGGGCTTCGAGATCGCCGAGGATCTGGGCTGGCGAACGCCGGATCACGTTGTCGCCCCAATGGCCGGCGGCAGCCTGATCGGGAAGATCTACAAGGCGTTCAAGGAGCTGGAAGGCTTGGGCTTCGTGGACCCGGTCAAGACCCGGATGTTCGGCGCCCAGGCGGCGGGCTGCAATCCGATCACCAACACGGTGAAGACCGATGCCAAGCGGGTCAAGCCGATCCGGGACCCGCAGACGATCGCCAAGAGCCTGGCAATCGGCGACCCGGCCGACGGCTTCTTTGCCTCGAAACTGATGCGCGAAACCGGCGGCTGGGGTGAAGATGTGGACGATGACGCGATCGTCGATGCCATGAAGCTGCTGGCCGAGACCGAGGGCGTCTGGGCCGAGACGGCCGGCGGCGTGACCCTGGCCGTGACCCGGAAGCTGATCGAACAAGGAAAGATCGACCGCGACGGCTCGACGGTCATTTGCATCACGGGCAATGGCCTGAAGACTCAGGAAGCGATTATCGATCGCATCCCCCTTCCCCCGGTGATCGCTCCCAACCTTGCAGAGTTCGAAGCGTTGGTCGGTGCGTCTGCCCCGGCTGAGTCGGAACTGACTCCAGTGGGTGCCTGAGCTCCGTCGGCAAGTCCCCTCCGGATCGAACCAAGGCATGGACTCTGGAGGGGACTTGTCCTCGCAGATGCGTTGACAAGTGATTTCATTGATCGGTCGCAGTGCAATTGAAAGTGAGGCAGCGCCCCCGATGGCCAAGGTCAGCATTCCTACTCCGCTCCGTCCGTCAGCCGATGGCCAGGCGTCGCTCGAAGGCGCTGGAACCACCGTTGGCGAGGTTCTCGCCGATGTCGGTCGTCAGTATCCCGACCTGCACAAACGGCTGTTCGCAGGTGAAGGCCAGCTGCATCAGTATGTGAATGTTTTCGTGAACGACGAGGACATCCGCTTCATGGACGAACTGGACACGCCCGTGAAGGAGAGCGACGAGATCGGCATCATTCCGGCGATTGCCGGAGGCTGACCCGCTCGGGCTCGAACGAATCACGCCGGGGAAGGGCTGACTCTTCCCCGGCGGGAAGCTGGGCCTGGATTTGAGCGATCGGCTGCTCCTGAACACTCCCTTTCCCGAACCGAATTGAATCGACACCGACCATGCAACCCTTTGCCGACGTTCCCGCCGAACTTGAACGCTACAGCCGTCAGATTCGCTTTCAGAACCTGGGTGAGGACGGCCAGCGCAAACTGATCAACAGCCGAGTGACCATTTGTGGCTGCGGAGCGCTGGGCACCGTGCTGGCGAATCACTTGGTGCGGGCCGGAGTCGGCTTCGTGCGGGTGGTCGATCGGGACTTTATTGAAACGCACAACCTGCAACGGCAGATTCTCTTTGACGAGAACGACGTTGCCGACAACTTGCCCAAGGCTGAAGCGGCCGCTCGGAAATTGCGAGCGATCAACAGCCAGGTGACGATCGAGCCGGTCGTGACGGACATCGATCATACGAACATTCTCGATCTGGTTTCCGACGCCGATCTGATTCTCGACGGCACCGACAACTTCGAGACGCGCTATCTGATCAACGACGCCGCCGTGAAGCTGGGCAAGCCCTGGGTCTTCGGCGGGGTGATCGGCAGCGAAGGGCAGACGATGACCATCTTGCCCGGCGAGACGCCGTGTTTGCGATGCGTTGTCGAGACGAGCCCGCCACCAGGCATGACCCCGACCTGCGAGACGGCTGGGGTGCTCGGTCCAGCGGTGGCGGTGGTGGCGTCGTTCGAGGCGGTCGAGGCGATCAAGATTCTGGGGGGCAAGCAAGCGTCGATCAACCGAGAGTTGATCATGTTTGACATCTGGGACTGGTCGTTCCGCCGTCTGAAGATTGCCTCACTCAAGGGGAAAGTCAATTGCCCGTGCTGCGGCCAACAGAACTTCGAGTGGCTCGAAGGGAGGATGGGATCGCACACGACGGCCCTGTGCGGACGGAATGCCGTGCAGGTGGCCGCCCGGCGGGATTCGCCCCTGGATTTTGCCGAACTCGGCGGTCGGCTCGCGCCGCTCGGAGAGGTTCGGCATAATGCGTATATGCTTCGGTTTGCGACCGAAGGCTACGAGTTTACGGTGTTTCCGGATGGTCGGGCGATCATCAAGGGAACGAACGACATTGCCAAGGCCCGGACCCTGTACGCTCAGTTTGTCGGTAGTTGACGATCGCTGGAACGAGAACGACCTCACCGCCGCATTGCCGCCTCCGCCCGGACCATCCTTCGTGGGAATCCGCAGATGATCTATCTCGACAACGCCGCCACCAGTTTCCCCAAGCCCGAATCGGTCTATCAGACGCTTGACCGCTTCGCCCGAACTCAGTTGGCAAATCCAGGGCGGTCGGGGCACCGGATGGCGACGGAGGCCGAGCGGTCACTGGATCAGGCACGGCACACGCTCAATCAATTTTTCAACGGAGAGGAGCCGGAGCGCTGGATTTTCACCCTCAACTGCACCGATGCGCTGAACATGGCGATCAAGGGGGTGGTTAATCCGGGCGATCATGTGATCACGTCGGATCTGGAGCATAATTCCGTCAGTCGCCCTCTGGTGGCCATGGAACGGGCCGGGACGATTACCCTGACCCGGCTCAGTTCACACGAGGGCTATCTCGACCCCGACGAACTTCGGGCCGCGATCACGCCGAAGACGAAGCTGGTGGCCCTAACTCATGCGGCCAACGTGCTCGGGACCGTCCAGCCGATCGAGGCCATTGCGCCGATGGTTCGGGAGGCCGGGGCGCTCTTTCTGGTCGACGCGGCGCAGTCGGCCGGGGTTGTGCCGATCGACCTGCGAAAGACCCCGATCGATTTGCTGGCCTTTCCCGGACACAAGGCACTCTATGGGCCAACAGGGACGGGCGTGCTCTACGTGGGACCTCGGGCCTCGGTCCGGGTCTGGCGAGAAGGGGGCACGGGTGGCGACTCGAAGCATCCGGTCCAGCCGGAGGAACTCCCCTATCGCCTGGAAGGGGGCACGCCGAACGTCCTGGGGATTGCCGGGCTGGCCGAGGGAGTTCGGTGGGTCGCCGGTCAGACGATCGAGGCGAATCGCCGCCACGAGGTTGATCTCTTGCAACGGGTGGTCGACTGGGTCGAGGGGAATGGAGACGGCTGGCGGATCGCCGGACGATGGGACCCGGCCACGCACGTCGGCGCCCTGTCTCTCATCCCCCCGGATCAGGACGTCTTTCCGTCGCAGGATCTGGCGCTTGGCCTGGACGCGAGCCACGGCATCGCCGTCCGGG
Source organism: Tautonia marina (assembly GCF_009177065.1). Lineage (NCBI taxonomy): Bacteria > Pseudomonadati > Planctomycetota > Planctomycetia > Isosphaerales > Isosphaeraceae > Tautonia > Tautonia marina. Next base: position 221,583 of record NZ_WEZF01000010.1, on the reverse strand, counting down.
CCGGTCTGCATTGTGCCCCCTATATTCATCGGGCACTCGGCACCTATCCCGACGGAACATTACGGGTCAGTCCGGGCCCGTTTAATACGGCGGAGGACATCGAAACGTTGCTCAAGGCCCTCACTGAGATGACGGCCGGTGTGCTTTGAGTTGGGTGCCGAGCCACCATTGGACGAAAAAGTTCGGGGTCGAGCCTTGCGAAACGGGTCTCAGGTGGCCAAGCTACTAGGCCTGGGGAGAGAGAAGACCACCGAAATTGGCAAAGTGGCGTCTTCCCCGGATCGATCCTTTGAATCAAGAAGGTGCACCTTGAAGGCTCTTACCTCCGCATTTTCGATCGCCGCCTTGTTTGCTGCCCTGGTCGTCCTGCCTGGTTGCGGCGGTGGCGATGAAGCGGTTCCTCCCGCTGACGACGCGGCCGCGACCGAGCCGATGCCCGGCGATGACCTGATGCTCGAAGACACCGGCGAGGCCGGTGCGATGGAAGGTCCTGCCGGCGATCTCGAAGGGCTGGATGCTCCGGAAGCCGAAGCTCCTGCCGAAACCGAAACCCCTTGATTTGAAGACCTGATACGCTTCCGAAACCTTCGATCGATCGCTCTCTCCCGGATTGATTAGACTGTGGGTGTCGGGAACAACCAGGAATGCAACGACCCGCTCGAGTCCAGGACTCGGGCGGGTCGTTTCGTTGAAAGCCGCACAATGCCCGTTGGAGCCGAACGTCCTTTGAGCGGATGATCCCTGAAAACGACCCGAGGGTCAGGACGCTGCCGAAGCAACGCCTGACCCTCGGGTTCGGAAGTGCCTCCCCCCGCCATTGCACGGGGCCCCGCACGGCAGATCGGTCCGTTGCCGAGGGCAAGGAGGCCTGACGATTCGTCGGGAAACGTTTCGCCAGGCACTCGCTTGCCGGATCGGGTTCGGGGTCCGATCTCAGTAGGCAAACAAGCCGAACGGGTAGGGCGTGAAGAACGGCCGGGTGTAGTGCTTCTTGAAGTCGAGGAACCAGATGCCGTCATCCCACCGCAGCGTCACCGCGCGCCAATCGAGGGGGACTTCCGGATACGGATGGATCGGTCCGATGTTCGGCCATGCCTGCCAGGGGTAAGCCGTCGGGTAGCCGACCGCAGAGAAATTGGGGTAAGGAGCGTAGCTCGGCCAGGCGTAGTTCGGGTAGCCTGGGCTCGATGCCTGGGTGCCACCACCGAAGCCGGCGGGGCCTTCGGGCAGCGGGCCGCCCATGCCGGCATCACCCATGACGGGAGCGGCTCCCATCATCGGCGCTCCGATCGGGCCACCGCCGAAGGTGGTGCCAGAGTTCATCCCACCGTGAGCGACCTGATACTGGGTCGCCTGAACGCTGTCGTCGTTGGAGACGAGAATGCCATCAAGAACCGTGTTCACCCCCGAGAGGTAACGGACACGTTCGATGGCCGCCGATCGCTGCGCGGCATTGGAAACGGTGCCCGAGAGGGTCACCACTCCATCCTTGGCAGAGATCGAAAGTTGCTGCCCCGACAGAGCAGGAAGCGACCGCAGGGCCGCGGCCACGTCATCGGCGGTTTGCTGGTTTGAAACGCGGTCTCCGGCCATGGCCGGGGCCGCCGCGACGAGGGCCGCGGCCAGCACGCCCGATGCGATCGAAATCCGTTTCAGCATCGCGATCATTAGGTCCATCCTTTCCCGCCGATGGCCGATCGTTCTCCGGGCCCGGTCGTCGAGCGGGGAGACGACCGGTTCCCGTCGCACGCAGTCCCGGAAAGTCCGGGACTCGACCCGGGCCGAGTCCGACGGCACCGCGCCGAGGTCGTAAGGCTCAAGGTCGGACTCTTCCGTAAATCCCCCTGCAGTCACGGCCCTCGAAGGACCGGCACCAGAGAGCGAAAGGGACGAACAGACGAGCCGACGAGCGAACGCTGGTGCAATGATCGGAATGGAGCGGACCCTTTCGGCGGAAAAAAAATCGGGGCCAGGCGGCCCCGATGAGGATGGGATCGATCAGGTAGACCTGGCCGGTCAGGGGGCCGGTCTCGACTTCGATTCAGGAGGTCGCCGTGCCTTCAGGGGCGATCCAGACCGTGTGGGAGTCGGATGTGTCTCGACCCCCTCCGACCGTCATCCCAATCAGCAGGGTGGTCATGGTCAGCCCGGCAAACAGTCCGAACTCCGAATCCTGATGACCACACAGGGCTCCGGCAACGCCAAGCCCCACAACCGCCACCACAAACGCGAACTGACCGCGCTCGACCCACCGAGGCCCTGCAAACAACCGAGTCAAGCACAGGGCGAGCACGCCGAAAACCTGAAAGAGAATGACCAGCGAATCGAAGACGAAACCGTGGTGGACCGGGATCAAGTCCATGCGCATTCCCTCCTTGGGCAGACGTTGGTCGGTGACAGGGAAGTCACCCGGAGCAGACTCCGTGATCCGATTCCATCGCATCCTGCGTCGGAATGGCAAGAGGTGATGCTCGCCTCGTAAGCAGACCCGGTGCCAAAGTGCTTTGAGGGGCAAACTTCGAAGCAATCCCCGTCAGTTCAAGAGGAATTCTTGAGAAAAAAGAACCCCCTCTCCCGATTTTTGTCGGAGAGAGGGGGGCGATTCCGAACAACCCTCAGGGTCATTCTTTCAATCGATTTCATTCGGAAAGTCTACGCAGGCAGCCTTGATTGCCCAGTCTGCCGGTGAGTGGACTCAAGGGCGGTTGCCCTGGTTTCGATTTCGATTTCGATTAAGCTGCTCCATGGCACGACCACCCATGCGCTTGATCTCGGAAATGCCGGTGACGTCGTTGACTTTCCAACCGCTTCGTTCCTTGCGAACATCGATCCGGCGTTGCAGGGTGCTGCCGTAGTCGCCTTGCTTGCGGAGGATGAAGCTCACGATCCCGGCGGAGGTGGGGCGACTCATCTGAGCGACCTCAAAGCCTTCGAATTCGTCAGCGATGATATTCAGTTCTTCTTCGGTGAGGCTCATCTCACGAATGGCCTGGAAGGTTCGTCGTCGAGCCGAGGTTTCGGCTTCGCGAGGGGCTCGCAGGGCGGTGGCTTCGTTGAGACCCTGAATGTCCTTGGCATTGACGGCATTGAGGAAGGCGTCGACCGCTCCCCTGGGAGAGTCGAAATTCGCGGGTTCGGAGGAACCGGCCCCTCCAGGGAAGCCGCCCGGTCCGCCCGGGAAGCCGCCCGGTCCGCCCGGGAAGCCGGGAGGTCCGCCGGCCTCGAACCCACCAAAGCCGCCGGCCTCGAACCCTCCGGGAGGACCGGCCATGCCGGGCATCATCCCTTCGCTGCCGACGGGGGGAACGCCGGGCATTCCTCCGGCCGGGCCACCCATCATGGCCATCATGGGATCGTTTGGCCCAGGTTGCCCAGTTGCTCCTGCCGGAGGACCTCCGCTGCGTCCTCGGGGGGCGGACGGGTCGTTTGCGGTGTTCACCGCGGCAAGCATCTCGTTCAGGGCGGCATCACTGGCCAGGTTTCCCTCGGGAGCGGCGGTCAGGCCACCGGTGACGGGCGAGACGGGGGTGGCTCCCGCTCCGGGCTGGCCGGCGAGTGGACTGACTGCGCCCGGTTCGGAGGGGCCGGCATCTGGGGAGAACCCGACCGGAGCCCCGGCAAGAGGGGCGGCCTGCGGTCCCGCAGGAGCGGCTGCCGGAGGGCCTGGGGCAGGAGGAGGAGCCGGGGCACCGCCAAAACTCGGATCTCTCATGTCGACGACCGGAACCTCGTCGTCGCCTCCCGATCCTCCTCCACAACCCGTCACGAACAGGCAGAGGGCGATTGCCGGTAAGCCGGCCTGCCAGGCATCGATGCGTCTCATCGGTCTTCGTCCTCCTGCGCGATGAAGGGATCGGGGTCGGGTGAGCGATCTGGAACGGAACGGGCCAATCATTACCGTGACACGAATCGCCCCAAAACGGTTGCGTGCTCGCCCACGTGCTCTATTATGCCGCTGTTTGTGTCTCGGGAGAAGGGTTGAAATGTCGGTCGTCGCGTCATCTCAACGCCTTCCGTCGATCAAGCGGTCCGACGGCTTGGTGAGGGGCGACCACTACCAGAAATGATACTGCCCTGTGGTCAAGACATAGATTCCCAGCACAAGATTCGCCACAGCGTGGCTCAGAACGCAGGCCGAAACGCTTCGGGTCAGGTGCAAGAGCCCAGCCCAGGCCAGGCCGGTCAGGAGGGCCGGAAGCCATTCGGGATGGACCATCATGAACGCGGCGGAGGAGACGACCGCGGCCAGGGGCGTGACCCGTCCAATCGGGACACGTCGGAAATCGTCGGGGTCGATCACGACTCGAATGAGAAACGACCGCCAGAACAGTTCTTCAAAGATCGGGACGAGCACCACCAGGCCAATCATGCGGATTGCCACAAACCCCCAGAAGCTCGCCGGGCCGAGCACGCCTGGGTCGAACCCTTCACGAGTTCCCCCACCGAGAAAGGGGAGTGGGGGATAGAGGCCGTCGATCCCGACCCAGACGACCGTGACCATGACCCCAAGAACCACGGCCAGCACCCAGCCCCCGATCGCTGGTGTTTTCTTCAGGTCGGCCCAGGCAGATCGGCCAAAGACGACCATGATGATCGCGGTCAGGACGGCCTTGACGGTGTAGGCGACCGGGTACCAAGAGGTTTGTTGTTCCTCCGGGATGAACGCCTCGGCCTGAGTCAACAGGATGTAGGCAAGCATCGGAGCAACGTAGGGAACGAAGGTCCAGAGGCTTGCGACCTCATGCTTCGATTCGGTGGACATCGGTCAATGGCCCCGCAGCGATCCTTGATCAAACGACCTCGGAGGGATCATGCGACGCAATCGACGATCGTGCAACACCCTGGCCACCATCTGGCAACGATTGTGCGAGGGAGGACTTTCGGTGGGGACGGGACTCAGAATCCAACGGATCTGACGCATCGGGAAGGTGGCGCGCGATCCGATGGACTACGCTGAAGGCGAGGAGGATTGAGCGTTCTGATCGGGAAGGGCGTACTGGGGAGTGGCGAGCATCGCTTCGAAATGTTCGACAATCTCAGGATGTTCCTCGCGATGAGGCGCGAGGAGCGTCTCGGCCTGTTGATGAATCATCCGATTGCGACGCTCAAGAATTTCGGCCACTTCGACCTTGATGAAGTCGTCGAAGGCGAGCGAAAACTTCTTCTGAAACTCGGGGTAAAATTGTTCTTCGCCGGTGCGGGCCGCCACATCGGCTTTCAGGGCATCGACTTCTTCGCGGAGATTTTTCCCGGTCTGGTCTTCCCAGCGGCGAATGACCTCACGGATATGGTCAAGTTCTTCCTCGGCTTCGAGCTTGGGCATGAATCGAGGAGGATCACCGTCTGATCCGTTAGCGAAATACGCTTCGTACTGGTCGAGCCGGTCGAGCAAATCCTCGGCGTAGTCGTAGTCGAGCTGCTGATAGGTCATGCTCGTTTCATTGATCAAGTCGCTGAGCTTGCCCTGCAACTCACGGAAGAGTTCAGGATTGGATTCCATGACCACGGAACTGTCGGCGCCCGGTTCGGGGGTCGAGGGGGTGCCACACCCGTTGGCCAGGAGCAGGATCAGCAGCGAGGGCAACGTCAGGATGACAGGGGTTCGGACTCGGAGAGGGCTCACGGCAAGTTCACCTGCGGTCGGATGCGAGAGAGGGATTGCACCAGGAGGGGGATGATTGACCACAATGGCCGAATGGGGCGTGCGTTGTGGTCAATCGTGTGAACAGAACAAGGCACGATCACACGTTGAACTCTCTGCGAATGGGAGACGCTGGGGTCGTGCCGACCCCAGCGAGGAAGTGAGCGTCACAGATCGCCGTCGACGCGATCAGTACTGATCACTGGAAACCAGTTCGTTCCCGGCTCGGGTGCTGAGCCATCGATAAACATCACGATTAATCGTTTCCTTGATGGCACGGACGCTGCCATCGGCAAACAGGAAGTTGACGACGCCGGAATGCTGGCTGCGGTAGCCGAACCCCGCTCGCCAGTTTCGGCTGTCTCGAATGCCGTTCGCGTCGCCGTTGTGTTCCGTCACCTCGTAATTGATCGGAACATTGACGGTGCCGGTGGTTCCGTTGGGGTTCGGCCAGGTGAACCAGTCGCACGATTCAAAGAGGGTTTCACCGACGGCGAAGGTATTGCTTGTACCGTCGATAATATCTCGGATCGAGGTCGTACCCCCCGAACGATTCATGATACCGGTGTGGGTATTTCCTTCACCGAAGCCGTTGTTTCGAGCCACGGGAAGACTGGTGGTGTACGGCCACCAGTTCGGGTCATCGGGGTGATTGTCCCCCAGGCTTCCGACATAGCTGAGCTTTGGCCCCGAGTTCAGCGCGGTATTGGTCGTGAAGTTCCAGCCGACCCCCGTATCAACGCGAGTGTAAGGAGAAAAGGTGGGAGACGGGTCGCTTGGGCACATCAAGGTACTAATCGGTGTCATCATTCCGGTGTGGTTCATTTGTGTATGCAATCCACCCGGGCCGCCCGCGACACCAACGTTGAAATTGATCGCGTTATAGATCGGCTGCTGTTCCAGATAAGGCAACGTCATGGCGATCCAGCTATGCCCCCAGCGAGCCTCGGGGTGGACGCCAGGGGTGGCCGCGTTGTAAACAGGCGTGGCACGCCAGAATGAGGTTGGGAAGGCCCCCACAGTGTCGTGGTAATTGTGCAGTGCGATGCCAATCTGCTTCATGTTGTTGGTGCATTGCGCGCGTCGAGCTGCTTCACGAGCTGCCTGAACGGCCGGCAGCAGGAGCGCGATGAGAACACCAATAATAGCGATGACCACCAGGAGCTCGATCAGGGTGAACCCCGAGGATCGAGAAGGGCTGGAGCCCGTCGTGGTCCGTCTTGGGAGAGAGAAAAGGACCATGCCGAAGCGTCTCCTTGATTCGCTTGTCAAGCCTTCATGCACGACTCATAATGAAAGGCGTATGTCATGCTGGTGCATAACCACGGGTGAGTCAACAAAAAATCCGCTTGATCATTCCTTTTTTTTCGTTGGTGGATGTCTGCAATGGAGAGATCCCGATGGCTTGGACTGATGGTCGTTGCTGTGGTGCTTCTACTGGGCGTGGTGACAGTGTACTGGTGGCAGGGGCGGCCCGAACGTCATCTTCAAGAGGCCGAGCGACTCCTGGAAGATGGAAGTCCCATTGAGGCATTGCAATGGCTTGACGTTCCCGCCAAAGAGCCGGAAACGCGACCTCGGGCCTTGTTACTTCGAGCTCGGGCAGCGATTGATCGAGGACGACCATCGGAGGCGGTCGAGCCACTCGACCAGATTGATGCCGAGGGGCCCCTGGCGGCCGAAACGGCGTTCTGGAAAGGTCGAACGCTGATGGCGGCGGGGCAAACGCTCCGTGCGGCGGTTTGGTTTCAGGACGCGCTTCGCCGGCGACCCGACCAGATCGAGACGCTTCGGTGGCTGGCCGCCGCTTCGTATGAACTGGGAGATCTATCGACTGCGATTGATTCGCTTGAGACCTTGACTCGGCTCCAGCCCGGCGACGCTCCCGCGTGGCGGACGATGGGATTGATCCAGAAAGAACATGCCGAATACGAGGAGGCCCGAGACGCGTATCAGGCATCCTTGAAGGCCAATGCCGATCAGCCGGACGTACGGATGGAACTGGCGGAGGTCTTGATGGAACTGAGCCGCCACGACGAGGCGATCCGGTTGCTCGAAGCCTGTCGGGGACGAGTCAATGAGCCGGATCGGTTGGTTTTGCTGGCCCGCAGCCTGTATGAAGTGGGTGAGCGAGCCGACGCTCGACACCACCTTGAGCAGGGCTTGAACGCCGTTCCTGATGATCCGGCCATGCTTGCCGAACGGGCACGCATCGACCTGGCTGAAGGAAACTTCTCGGCCGCAGTCGAGGCGTTGGATGAGGCACTGGGCGCAGAGCCGATCAATCCCGACGGATTCTATCTCCGGAGCCAGGCCCACCGGCGACTCGGGCATCCGGAGCAGGCCGACCAGGATCTGGCCCGCTCTCAGGAGTTAACCGAGGTGAAAACCGCCATTTCGAACCTGATTCGAGAGGCCGACCAGTCGCCCGATTCGGCCGAAGTCCGCTATCGGCTCGGAACGCTCTGCCTCGAATTGAATGATTCGAAGATGGCGGCGGCCTGGTTTCAGGCCGCCCTGGCTTGCGATCCGAACCATGAGGCGGCTCGGCAAGGACTGCTCAGCCTTCGATGGCGTTGAAATCCTTTGCCCGGACGTTCTCGGAATAGGGGCGGCTGGTTCTCCCTCAGTCAGTGAGGTCGATTTCGAAAGTATTTGAACCGGGTTCGACCGTATAGCGGAGCGGTGATTGCTCGGGATTTTCATATTTGGCGGGAATCGTCGCGCCGCCACCAAGGGAATACTCAAACGTAATTGTGCCGTCCGGGTTCGGTTCCGGAGTGGTCTTCGGTGCGGTCTTGGCCTGGATGGTCACGACGTGCTGGCCAAGGACCGCTCCATCGCCGGTGTTGAACGTTGTCAGGACAAAACGTCCATTGGTGTCGATTTTGCCGATAGCAACATGCCCCGTGTCGGAGCCTTTATCCTGAGCGGGAGAGAAGACGACGGAGCCTTCGGTCAGCGGGCTTCCGTTGTGGGTCACCGTTCCCGAAACTTTCCCCATGGGAGGTTTCGGCCCGCCTCCACCACCGCAGCCGAGCATTGGTGTTGAGACAACGAGTGAGAGAAGAACCATCACTGCCTGATGTTTGATCATTGCATGCGTCTCCTTCGGTCAAATGGATCGAAGTGTCCCGGGCAGGATCTTATTGACCAGGAAAATCCTTCGGTGTCAACAAGGGGGTGGGCTGAGTCATCCTCACGGTGACACTTCAAAGGAGAAGGAAGATGGTCGTCATGGAGGAGGCGTGAGAAGGGAATGCACCGGCAGGGGAATTCACGGGCGATGGTTCGTACGCTCCGAGGTTGCTCTATGATAGAACCGTCGGGCCAATCGTACGGTTTCCGTCGCTCGAGGTGATCCTGGAACGTCTGTGTTGGAGACAGTTGGATGTCCGTTGTCGAGCCGATGATCGGCCGCGCTGCTCCGGAATTCGACCTGCCGGCCGTTTCGGCGGATAAGGGGATGGGTCGGGTCCGGTTGATCGACTATCAGGGGCGGTGGTTGGCCCTGATCTTCTACCCGAGGGATTTCTCCCTGATCTGTCCGACCGAACTGACAGCACTGGCTGACCGAGTCGATCAGTTTGCTCGAATGAATTGCGCGATTCTCGGCATCAATTGCGACTCGATTGATTCGCATCGTCGATGGCTCGCGACGGAACCGGAACGCGGGGGACTCGGTGCGATTGCCTTTCCCCTGGCCAGCGACGAGGGAGGTCGTGTCAGCCGTGAATTCGGCGTGTACCAGGACCCTCCAGGAGTTGCGTTGCGGGGATTGTTTTTGATTGATCCGGACGGGAAGATCCAATATCAAACGGTCCATGCGCTTGGGGTTGGCCGACGGGCTGACGAAGTGCTCCGCGTTCTCGGTGCCTTGCAAAGCGGAGGGATGTGTCCCTCGGGTTGGGGTCTGGGAGACGCGGTCCTCGATCCGACCCGGCTCCTGGCTCCGGGACGGGTTGTGGCGCAGTATCGGATCGAGCGACGGCTGGGGGAAGGGAGCTTCGCGGCAGTCTTTCTTGCCATCGATGAGACGCTCCGGCGGCCGGTGGCCTTGAAGGTGCTCAGACCGGGAGTCAGTGCTCGGCCGCGAGCGTTACTCGATGAGGCGCGGGTCGCGGCTGGGTTGAATCACCCGAATATCTGTACCGTTTATGCCGTGGATGACAACGACGGTGTTCCGCTCATCGCGATGGAATATCTCGATGGGACGCGACTTGACCGTTTGATTGCCTCGGGCACATTGACGATCGCCGAAGCGGTCGAGATTGCCCGACAGATTGCTCTGGGCATGGCCGCGGCTCATGAGGCGGGGGTGGTTCATGGAGATCTGAAGCCGCAGAACATCCTGGTCGATGCCTCGGGGCATGCGAAGATCGTCGATTTCGGGCTCGCTCGTCGGATCGAACATCCCGCCGACCCGATGGATACGGTGGATCGCGACGACCTGGGGACCTCTGCCGGGCTGACGGGCACCCCTGGCTACATGGCGCCGGAACAGGTGAGAGGCGAGCCCTCCTCGATGGCCTCGGACCTGTTTGCAATGGGATCGATCCTGTTCGAACTCTTGACCGGTCGGCCGACGATTCAGGCGAGGACGATTCTTCAGGCGCTCGACGCCATCCGAACGATCGACCCCGAAACGCTTGCCGCAGAGGTCCCGGATTCCTTCGCGACGATCGTCCGGCGGGCACTGGAGCCGGACCCCAGCCGACGGACCTTGACCATGCAACAGATTGCCGAGCAACTTCCCCTCGCGCTCGATCAATTCGAGGCAATCCAGGGTGTTCGGACACCGGAACGCGAACCTTTTGGTGACGACACGTAACGTTTCTTCGAGAAGGGGACGAACGCAGCGTCTTCCGAGATCACCCGTCTTCAGGAATCTGGAATCAATGGGCCAGCGGATTGTTCACGTGGATGCCTTCGCGGATCGCCCGTTTGCCGGAAATCCGGCGGCGGTCTGTGTGCTCGACGGTCCCGCGGACGAGTCGTGGATGCAGAACGTTGCGCGGGAGATGAATCTCTCGGAAACCGCGTTTGTGGTTCCGGAGTCGGCCGAAGAGGAGTACGGCGCGTATCGTTTGCGATGGTTCACGCCAACGGTCGAGGTCGATTTGTGCGGCCACGCCACCCTGGCCGCGGCGCATGTGCTCTGGGAAGATCAGCATCTTCCTCTCGAAGCGACGGCGGTGTTTCAGACCCGCTCCGGTCGCCTTTCGGCTCGACGGTCTGGATCGCTGATTGCCCTCGACTTCCCGGCCGAGCCGATTCGAGTGCGGGAGGCACCAGCGGGCTTGTGCGAAGCATTGGGCACCACCCCTCGATTCGTGGGGGGAAACCGGATGGACATGCTTGTCGAACTGAACGACGAGGCTGAGGTGCGAGCCCTGGCTCCGGATCTGGGACGCCTTCGGCTGCTGCCCATCAGGGGATCGATTGTGACGGCAGCCTCGCAGCGGGAAGGGGTTGATTTTGTCTCCCGCTTCTTCGCCCCGGCCGCGGGAGTCGATGAAGATCCGGTCACCGGATCGGCACACTGTGCCCTGGGGCCGTTCTGGAGCGACCGGCTGGGACGGAACGTTCTGGTGGGAGAGCAGGTTTCGACGCGAGGTGGCCGGGTTCATGTTCAGGTGCTCGGCGATCGAGTGGAGCTGGCCGGGCAGGCGGTGACAGTCTTGAGGGGTGAGCTGGTGGAATCGCCCGTCGGGGCGGTGGATTGGCCCATTCCTGGCGGCCGTTGAATTCGCGGCATGGGCAAGTATGATCGAGGTCTTGAGCGTACCTTCGCACCACAATCAGGGAGCCGATACCGTGCCGACGATCCGACCCGAGTCCCTTCACGAGTTCACCGTCCGGATCTTCGATGCCGTCGGCGTGCCTGTCGAGGAAGCGAAGGTGGTTGCCGAGGGGTTGGTGGGTGCGAACCTGCGAGGACACGACTCACACGGCGTGATGCGCGTGCCGCAATATGTGGGCTTCGTCCAGGAGGGAATCTACAAGCCCGGCGTTCCGCTGAAGATTGAGAGCGAGGGACCAGCCCTGATCGTCGCCGATGGACAATGGGGATTCGGACAGGTGCAAGCGCACCGATTGCTCGATCACCTGATTCCCAAGGCCCAGGCAATGGGGATCGCGGCCGGAGCCGCGAAGGACTGCGGCCATATCGGGCGGTTGGGTGAGTATGCCGAACGGGCCGCGGCTCTCGATCTAGTCCTGCTTGCCACGGTCAATAACAATGGCGCCGGTCAGCGAGTTTCTCCGCCGGGAGGGTTGGAGCCGAGGCTCGGGACCAACCCGCTTTGCGCCGCCGTGCCGACAGAGGACGGGCCGGTTGTGCTTGATTTCGGCACTAGCGTCGCTGCGGAAGGAAAGGTAAGGGTTTATCACATCAACAAGCAGCCGGTTCCCGAGGGCTGGCTGCTTGATCATGAAGGGAAGCCGACGACCGATCCGAGCGTGCTCTATACCGAGCCATCAGGTTCGATCCTGCCGATGGGAGGAACGCAGGCCTACAAGGGTTTCGGCCTGGCCCTGGTGCTCGACATGCTGGCCGCTGGTTTCTCCGGGGGAAGGGCTTGCCATGAAGGGGCTCTACCGGCCCGAGGGAACAACCTGCTGTTCATACTGCTCGACCCAGCGCGGTTTGCGGGGCGGGATGCGATGCTCCGGGAATCGACCTGTGTCTCCCGATTCGTCCGGAACACGCCAACGGCCGAGGGGGTGGATTCGATCACCTTGCCGGGCGATCCGGAACGGAGGGTCATGGAAACTCGGACCCGAGAGGGGATTGCGCTGTCGGACGGCCACTGGTCGAAACTGGTCGAACTGGCCGAGGCGCTGGGTGTGACGGTTCCGTCTCTGGAGATTGACGGGTGAGCCAGAATTGCGGTCGGTTCTGTGAGAAACCCTCGCCCTGAGGTATCGGCTCAGGGCGAGGGCGAGGTGATTTCATGAATCGACAGTGATTGGCATGGTTCAGCGTCGATCCGAGCTGCGGACGGATGCAGGCCGAGGCACGCTCGGGCTGGAAGCAGGGAGATCATCGGGCGAAGATCCCGGCGCGATCGAATCGGATGCGAGCTTGCCGAGCAAGGCTTGCTCGAAGCCGCGAAGATCCGTCCAGAAGGTGCCCGGTCCTGCGTGGAAGATGCCGAGGCGGAGATCGTCGGGTAGGTTCTCGGCAAAGAGGTAACGGTTGTAGGCCTCGGGGCCTCCGAGCGTCTCGACGTAGCGTTGGTAACGCTCGGCCTGCGCGGCGTTGGTCAACTCGACCTTCTCCGCCTCGGCCTCGCCGATGGTGGTGGTAATGTCCGCCTGAATGGCGGCGGTCTGCGCGTCGAGTTCGGCAACGAGTTTTTCGGTTTCGGCCTCGATTTGCCGGGCTTGCTTTTCACCCTCAGCCAGGGCAGAGGCAAACAGTTTTTCGGTTTCGGCGGCGACCCGACGTTCCTCAAGGGTAACCTTGGCCTTGGCCTCCAGCAGGTCGCCTTCGGCCTCGGCGGTGAGCTGTTTCTGCTCGTTGGTCAACTTCACTTCGGTCGCGATCTTGGAACGCTGAATCGGCTCTCGGACCTCGGCCGGGACATAAATCTGGCGAGGCAAACCGAACAGGAGTGTCATGTTCTTTTGCTTCAACGAGGCTTCCAGTTCCTCGGAGGTATCGGTCTGGAAGGCTTCTCGGCTGTCACCGATGAGAAGGTCGACGGCACCATGCCGGGAGCCGTTGATCCGGCAGATCGAGCCGATATCCGGCAGGACAACCTGTTCCTCGACGACCTTCAAGACGTTCTGTTCCTCTTCACTGGACTTGCCGAAGCGTCGGATGACGTCGGGGGCCTGATCGGGGAGGATGCCCCAGATGGTCGTGAAGTCCAGGAAGATGTCGAAGCCATCACGTGAGAGGAACCAGATGCCCTTGTCTTTTCGGTAGACCGGATCGCGGCCCAGGGGGGCTGCCGAATCGACGCCGACGGGCTCGATCGCCTTGTAGAGAGGCTTGCCATCGGGTCCAACCTCGGCCTCAACCGAGAGGGTTGTCTCGTTGTAGCCAATGCTGAGGATGTCGATCTGAGTGGCATAAGGGTTCAGGTAGTAGATGCCTGGTTGAAGCACGTCATCGAGGGTTCCACGCCGAGCGGAGGTTCGGAGATCCTCCGAGCGGTTCGTGACGACTCCAACGTAGCCCGCGGGAATCAGAAGGGCGTCTCCAGCCTGGTGCTGGACGCCGCCATTGGTTTTCACGCAGGCGTTGACGGGAAGAATTTCTGTGTCGTAGGCGTAGGAATTGATCCGGTATCGACCGGGAGTCAGCACTTTCCGCTGAATGCCGCGCTGGCCTTCACGATCGGCGAGGTACTGGCCTTGTGGCAATTGCTCACCGAACTTGGCGGTGAGAACGCCGATCTCCCCCGGCTTGACGAGGGTATCCTTGATCCGTTCGTACTTGTATTCGAGTGGGTTGATGAAGTGCCGTCCTGGCCCGAGCATATTTTGGAGAATGCCGACCTGCTGAGGACGACCGCGCTGGTCCAGTTCGACGAGCGTTCCTCGGGGAGCGGTCGGCACCGATCGGAGGGGCGGGAAGGGGCCTCGGTAGGTCAGCAAGAGGCTCTCGCCGGGAGGGACCTCGACGCGGCAAACGACCCACTTCCAGGCGATCAGGTAGCCGCCGACGAAGAGGGCCGTCAGGGTCACGGCCACCCCGATCAGGCGTTGAAGCGTTCGGGGGTTCATCGGTTCGTCTCCGCAGTTCGGAAGGGATTGTTGGGGAGCGACTCGGAGGTGTCGGTGTCACCATTCGCCAGGGGATCACTGCCCGCGGACGGGTCGGGTGATCGAGGGGATGGCGCTGGCATTGGGGTCAGACCAGGGGTCGGAGTGTCCGAGACAAAGGAGCCGAACAGCTCCATGAACGGGCCGTCGGAGTTCGAGAGGATCGACTGGAACGCGGGAGCGAGTTTCCCGATGAGAACGTTCCGGGCGAGCGATCCACCGTCACCGCCAAAGGCTGTCACGCGGAGGGCGAGGCCGGCCAGTTCCGCCTCGTTCTTGAATCGGATGACATCGGCCGACGCCTGGGCCTCGGACCGCAGGGCGGCGGCCCGGTTCCTGGCCGCTTCGAGCTGGGTCTGGGTGACGGCGAGCCGCTGCTCGCCCTCGGTCACGGCGACCTCCTGATCCTGCATCGCCTTGGTGGTCTTCTCGACGACCTCTTGCTCGGCCTCGATCAGGCGGGCCTTTTGCTCGGCAAGCAGGTTCTTGACCCGGAGCTCGGCCTGAGACTCTTGCTGAAGTTTCTCCTGGAGGAACTGTTCGAGCTGTTGCTTGGCGACTTCTCGGGCTCGGACCGGGGCGCGGATCTCCTCGGGGGCCGAGGCCGACGTGACGGCGACCTGGAGAATTTCAATGCCTTGATCCTCGCAACGGGCCGAGAGCGTGCTCTCCAGGTCTTGCTGGAAAAGCTCTCGGTCGTCGCCGGAGATGAACTGCACGGCGTCGAGCTTCGAGCCGTTGACCCGGCAGATGGAACGGGCATACGGGGTGATGATCTTGGCGATGATTTCATCGTCGATGGCTTCGCCGTTGAAATCTTCGTTGTAGAGGACGAAGACCTCGGCGGCCCGTTCCTCGGAGACGCGGAAGGTGACCGCGCCATCGAGCGAGATGTTGAAGCCGTCGGCCGAGAGGAAGGTGATGTCCGCGTCCTCGTTGAGCCCGAAGATGCGGGTCCGGCAATCGACGACGCTGATCCGCTGCTCGAAGGGGTTGATGAAGTACTTGCCGGGGGGCAGGGTCTTGAGCTGAACGCCGCGTTCCCCCTCATCGACCAGCACGACGTTCGGGTCTTTCGGGGTTTGGCCAGAGAGCAAGGTCACGACGCCTCGGGAGCCGGTCGGCACATCGACCGGATCGAAGATGAGGAATTCGGTGGTGTAAGGGTTGTAGGCGACCCGGGCTCCCGCTTCGATCACACCGGGACGGATGCCTTTCTGTGTCTCGTCGGCCAGCACCCGACCTTCCGGGAGCTCATCGCCGACCAGGGAGACCGTCACCGCGCATTTGCCTTCGGGAACCTGGAACTGATCGGTAATTTCCCAATCCCAGAAGAGCGGATTGTAGAAGAAGCGGCCTTCGGTCAGGACGTCGGGCTGGACTCCCTTGGTGTAGCCGCGCTCCTTGGTCCAGGCCGCGGCGATCTCCATGCCGGGTTCCAGATTGTGCCCCACCTTGCGGATCAGGACGGCTTGCTTCCCCTTGCCGACTTCAAGACGACATGCACCGTACAGAAACCACCCACCCACGACCAGGGCGGCGATCAGGCCCACCACAAGACCGGACCAGCGAGAGGGTGGCCCACCTTCGCCACGGCCCTGGGGACCGCGTCGATCAATTGTTGCCATCGATATGCTCCAAGGTCGGACGTTGGAACCGACTCGTCCCACACGGTTCGGAATGGGGACACGAACGGCTCTCGGCGGAAGTTCTTCGCCGAAACGACCAACCTATTCATAGCATCTCGATGAATCGTCCCTCGTAGCTTCCGAAGGACGAACCGGCAGCACAACCGGGAGAATCGAAAACACAAAGGGCCCCGGCATCCATCGACGGGGCCTCGCTCGTGATCGAGCATTACGACGCGGGCAAATCGGCCGTGCCGTGACGACTCGGGGCGGCCGGTCTGAGGGGTGGGCCGTCCCGGTCGGATTACTTCTTGCGGTGACGGATCTTGCTGCGCATGCGGCGCTTCTTGCGACCGACCTTGCGACGGCCCTTGCCTCGACGGCGGCTAGCCATGAGCCCTCCCTTGGATTGTGTGAAAGGTCAAGTGAATCGGTGCAGAACAGGACCAGGCCCCCTTCTTACCGAAGGGGAAGAAATTCACTGTACCATGACACAGGGTTTCGGCTCAAGCGAGAGCTGACGCCGATCGATTCATTTGATCGGTCGTGAGACCCTTGGGAGCATGCTGAAGGGTCGAGCCACCCGGGGTGATGCCCGTGTCCGTCCGGTGCCGGTGGGACAATCGCCTGGTATTAGTCGAGGACATCCGAGTCCGTCAGGTCATCGGCCTCGGAACCCAGTTCGGCGGCGATTTCATCGAGGCGGTCGCGCACTTCAGCCATTCCCGAAGGCCGGCGATCAGGTTTCGGTGCGATGCACTGCATGATCAGATCGCTCAGCGATTTCGGAATCTCTGCCACCAGCGCGGCGGGGGTTTTCATTCGAGCGCGATTGAGTCGACCGTTGTCGAGCCCCGGAATGCCGAGGTTGGCATACTCGCCGGTGAACATGCGATACATCGTCGCGCCGAAGTTGTAGAGATCGGTCTTCTCGTCGACGATGCGATCCGAGGCTTGTTCGGGCGCCATGTAGTAGGGAGTGCCCTGGACTCGGGCCTTGTCTTCGCCTCGGATCCAGGCGGTGCCGAAGTCGATGACCTTGACCTCGCCGGATTTCGAGATCATCAGGTTCCCCGGCTTCAGGTCGCCGTGGTAGACCCCCCGGCGGTGCATGTGGGCCATCGCGTCGGCCACTCGGCGAAAGACGGCGACCAGTTTCGGGATCGGCAAGGAGGGGACGTCGTCCAGCACGAAGCCGTCAACATACTCCATAAGAAGCTCGACGCCCGTGGTGCGGAACCACGATTTTCGGACCCGACAGTCGTACACCTTCAAAATGTTCGGATGGTTGATCATCCGGGCGACGTGGAACTCCTGCATCGCCTGATTGACATAAATATCGTCGTCCGGACCCTGGCGTCGGACGACCTTCAGCGCATAGCGACGACTGGTGGCGGAGTCTCGGATCAGCAGAATGGTGCTGCCCGCGCCGGTCCCGAGGGTTCGGACCACCTCGTAGTTCATTTTCGAGAGCTGGGGAGAGGCGGTCGAGGTCGGCATGCGATCGTGGGGCATTCGGGACTCGGGCTGGTCGCCATCCGAACGACGTCAGGGGGCGATCGACGGACCAGGTTGGTCGCCAAAACAGCTGATCTTATCAGAAAAGGAGACCGTGATCGAGACACTGGATGCTCGCAAGCCTTGAGCCGCGGGAGACCAGAGGAATGACCGTGCGTACGAGCGGTCAGGAACCGATCAACGGGTAGATGAGGCGTTCCGTCGGATAATAGAAAAGGCGTTCGATCCAGAGGTCGGTGAGGTCATGGCCCCAGACACCGTACGCGCCGGCCGCCTCGTAAATCGTGCGGTACTGTTCGGCGAAGGCGCAGCAGATTTCCCAGACGTTCCAGGGTTCTTCGCCGGTTTCAATCGTGAACAGGACCGGGATTTCGGTCGGATAGTCAATCAGACCTCGGACGGAAACCGCCAGCGGTCGATCGACAAGCTCCTTAAGCGAGGGGTCGACCGGTGAGCCCGCCTCGGCCGCTTGCTCGGTCAATTGCTCGAGCATCACCTCGCGGTCGAAGTAGCTGACCGCGGCTCGATCGGCCAGGCTGAACGGTGGGAACGAGCCGGCGAAGAGGTCGAACGCAGACGCCTCGGCCGAGGGGTCCTCGACGAACTCGACGAGGCGAGCGGCCTCCGGGTCTGCGTCGAGCAGTTCCGACGGATCGGGCTCGATTGTCCGGTTCCAGGGCAACGGGCCGGAACGTTCGTCAAGAAACGCGTCCAGGTCTCTCCGGCCCTCACCGGCGAGTTCGACGAGCCGAGTGACCCGCACGGCCATCGGCTCATCGCGATCGGCCGGCGGGTCGAGGCCCAGCGCGTTGTAGGCGTGCAGAATGGTCAGCTCGGGGTCGGAGGACGACCGGATCCTCTGGGCGACTCGCACCGACATGGTCAGGATATCGACCGGATCCATCACGCCTCTCCCCTGGGCCGTAGTGGTGGCGGATCAATCGAAGTAGCCGCACGCTCTCAGGTGATCGACACTCCGCTTGATCCGGTTGTGCCGCTCGTCGAGGCCAGGCTCCGGTTCTCCACCGATTCCCTCGATCTCGATCGTGTAGGGGCCGGTGTAGCCGATGGCGTCGAGCTGTTCCCGGATGCGTCGGAAGTCGATGGCGCCGCCATCGCCGACGGCGGGGAAGTACCAGTCTTCGGGCTGACCTCGAGAGTCCTTCAAATGCACGTTCCGGACGTAATCCTTGACGCGGTCAAGCTGTTCGTAAACATCGGCGCCGGGGTTGTAATAGAGGATGTTGCCGGTGTCGTAGTTCAGGCGAACGGCGGGGTGATGGACCTCGAACATCAAGGTGAGCATCTCGTCGGCGTTCTGGGTCGGCCCTTTATGGGTTTCGAGCGCGATGACCATGCCGAGTTCCTGGGCGACGTCGCCGACCTTGCGGAGGTTTTCGACAACGGCCCGGCGTTCTTCGGGGGTGGTCGGCTGGCTGGCGCCGGAAACGACGATATCGACGTTGAACCATTTGCGAGCGAACCGGATCCGGCGCTCGGTCAGGGCGGTTCCTTCGTCGGTGCGCATATCGCCTCCGCCGACGTTGCAGCCGCTGATTTTGACGCCGAGCCGGTTCAAGAGGTCGCAAAACTCCGAGGCGGTGGCGTCGTCAGCCTTCTCGGTCACGACGACATCCTCAGGAATGACCAGGCCGCCGAAGTTGTGACCGCGCAGCGCGAGTTCCAGGTGATTGATGCCGGCATCCCGGATTTTCTCGGCCGCGGTGCGGACACCGGAGGGGCCGTAGCAATTGGTGAAGCAACTGATGATGCGATTCATGGCGATCCGTCGGGCGAGTTCGATTCAAGGGACGGGTGGGAGACGACCGGCTCCAGAGCCACCGGGACTTCGGAGCCGAGATCATCGATGCGCAAGGCCAGGCGGCCGGAAAGGACATCAAGGAGCGATCGTCCGCAGACCTCGGCGCGCCAGCCTTGCAAGAGAGCCGGTTCGCGGCCCTCAGGCTGGCCGTCAAGGTGCCAGCGAATCAGGGCTTTCAGGTCGTTGGTTGATCCGACCAGGCCCGTCGAGATCTGATGGTGGGCGGCGCAATGGGACATCGTCGCGTTGAGCAAGGAGGTGAGCATCGACAGACCGGGCAGGTCGTCGGGGCGTTCTCCCGGCTCGGGCAGGCGATCTTCGGGAACGGCCAGGGCCTCGGCGATCACGTCGAGCAACTCTCGGGCTCGGGAAATCAAGGCCGGGCGGTTGAAGTCGCGCAGGGCTTCGAGGTCTCGGCGAGACTTCGGCTGACGGCGGGCGATGCCGACGATCAGGTCGTCGCGCATGATCTGGCGAATGGGACGATTGCTCGCGCGGGCTTCTTCGATGCGCCAGTCGTAGAGGCGGCGGGCGATCTCCAGGGAGCGGCGATTCAGGCCACCCGCGCCGGGGAGCCGACGCCAACGATCCTCCTCCACTCGTCGGCGAACCGATTCGAGGAAGGCGCTGAACTCATCCTCGGCCCAGGAGAGTCGGTCGCGCCGTTCGAGCCGATCGAGCAAATGGTCGGCCACATCGAGCAGGTGGGCGACATCATCGAGGGCGTACTGGACCTGGGCCTCGCTTAAGGGGCGGCGTCGCCAGTCGGTGCGTGTCTCGCTGCCTGCGAGCACGATGCCGAGCGATTGATTGACCAGGTTCGTCAACGACATGGGGTAGCCAAACCCGGCCAATCCGGCGGCGACCTGTGTGTCGAAGACACGATCAGGCAGGCGGCCGGTGCGCAGTCGGCAGATGCGAAGATCCTCGCCCGCGGCGTGCATCACCACCTCGACCGAGGGATCGAGGACGAGTTCCCAGAGCGGATCGAGATTGAGGCCGCGCGCCAGGGGATCGACCGCGATCAATCGCTCGGTCGTGGCGATTTGCACGAGGCAAAGCACCGGCTCGAAGGTTTCCTCCGAGACGAATTCGGTATCGAAGGCGAATCGGCCCTGATCGCGGAGATGAGCGATGAGTCCGGCCAGTTCGGCGTCGGTGGAGATCAAGGGTTCGAGGTGACGTCCCGGCATCGATCTTTGGTCAGCGGTCCGGCTCGGAGGAGGTTGAAGTGTCGGGAATTGCCGGGCATGGTGACGGGCTTCATCGATGCCAGCAATTGCGCAGCGGACAAGCGACTTCTCAGTCAGACTCAGGAGCCGATCTCGTTCCGGTGTTGGCCCGTTATCGCATGACTGCGCCCCTCGTGCAAGGCCCGCACGGCGATGGGGGCGTTCGGAGGGCGGGCTCGATCGGGTTACCGATCCGCAGGACCTGCCTGGTAAAGAACGTACCCGGCCCAGTGAACCGGATCAGCCGTTGCGGGTCGAGCAGCCAGAGTTCGGCGAGCCCGGTCAAGGGCTTCGGCCGGAGCGAGGTTCCTCGAAAGGCCGCCATGCAGTTCGGCGGCGAAAAGCGGAGCGGAGTCGGCCGGCGGATCCCAGAGACTCACGATGACGGCCTCGGCCCCAGCGGCCAGCCAGCAGGCGGCAAGGTCTCGCCAGGCGGTTGGTTCGGCAACCGAGGGTTTCGGCTGATGCTCCAACCAGAGCAGGATGAGCGATCCGTTCAGATTCAGACCAAGAATCTCGGAACCCGAGAGCCGGGGCATTTCCGTTTCGGTTGTGACCGAGTCGCCCGAGCGAAGCACCAGTTCCGCCTCTCCGAGACGAGAGGTCGCCGGATCGAGCAGGGCGATCGTTGAGAGATGGAGAATCTGAGGACTCCGTTTCCCATCGACCAGCCGACCAGAGAGCGTTGTCGAATCGGTCGTCACCTCGACTCGGGTTGCCTCGACCCCGTACGCCGATCGAACAGCCAGCCCGAGGACCGGATCGCCCGGAGAGGCAACCAGGATCGATCCGCCGGCCGGGTCGTCTTCGCGGGGTTCCACCCGTGATCGACGAAGCAAGGAGAGGCTCGGTGCATAGCAAACGCTAGGGAAGTCTCGTGAGGAACTCCCGACCAAAAGCCCTTCGAGCGGCAGAGCGGCCAACGCATCATCAGGCACGACCACGAGTCGGTCAGTGCCCCCAAGGAATTCGAGGAACGGACCGACCACGGCGTTGCTCAACTCCGATCCAGGGGAGGGAGCCGACGATGGGGCAAGCCCTTTTGGAGCAGGAGGCAGGGAGAGGTCCGGCTCGGGGGCGAGGGCCAGCAGACCATCCGGCAGGGCGGCCCGTTCTAGCTCGTCGGGGCGGCCCGAGTCTCCCAGAGCGGCTCGCCAGAGTCGGGCGGCTCGTCGTAGGTCTGACCGTCGGATCGGAAGGGGTTGGACCAGAACCGGCTGAGCAGGTCGAATCAGGAAACCGACAAGGGACTCTGGGCCGATTCCCGCGACGACCAGAATCGCTTCGCGGTCGGCCAGACGGAGCGACGAGAGATCGAAGGGACGCGTCGGATCGGTCAGGGCCAGTTCCCGATGTTCCGCGGCGCGTCGTACCTCAAGCTGACGGACCAGGGCCTCGGTCTCCGAATCAGCCGCCGACTCCCGATTCGGGTCGAGGGTTGTGCGGCGGGCGGCTTCAAGGCGAGGAGCCGTTGCCCCTCCCGGAGGAGCAACCATGACAGCGGATCGGACTCGCGCTTCTCCCGATCGCTCAAACCAGGCAACAAGCGCTGCCTGATCGAGGGCTCCGAGGGCGTGTTCCGGCTTGCCCAGGGCGAGTTGGCAGCGGGCGAGGCCCCGATACGCCCTGCCGGTGGCGAGGCCGATCGGTCGGGCTGCCCCTCTTGTGCGCGTCTGGCCAGATTCGGTCACGAGGGTTCGGGCGGACCGAGCGAACAACTCGATGGCTTCGCCGGGCCGATTGAGCCGTTCCAGCGCCTCGGCACGCTCCAGATCCGCCTCCAGTGCCAGGTCGGATCGACCGGCCCTTCGATGGGTCTCTGCCGCCTGAGTGAGCAGTCCGACACCTTCGGCCCGAGTCGATTCCGAGGCGACCGCGAAGCGTCCTCGGGTGTGGGTCATCGCTGCCGATTCCGGCCCATCGGCCGAGTCGTGGGGTGATAACGGCTCCAGCGCCGCGGTTTCAAGGCCCGCACGGCGACGGATGGTCGCGCGGCGGAGCATCCACTCGGGGTCGTTCGGACGAGCCGAATCCAGCACAAGCGCGGCCTCGGTCCAGCGTCCCAGGGCTGCCAGGTTTCCGACTCGTTCCAGGGCGGCTTCTCGAGCCAGGGCGGTTCGGTCGTCCGGGATCGGGGTGAGTCGTCTGAGGAGTCGATGGCTGGCCAGATCGGCTGCTTCCCAGTCGCGTCGGGCCACGGCGAGCGCCGCGGAAATTCGGTCAAACTCGGGAGCCTGGCGAAGAACAGGATCTTGCCTGGCATACTGGTCGACCGGAAGGAAGGCCGTCTGGGCTGCTTGCGAGCGTCCAAGGGCGAGAAGTCCCCAGGCGGTCATGGCCTCGGCGATCCGGGCCTGTCGTTCCAGGCTCGGGTCGGCCTGGCGAAACAGGGCGGCGGCTTGGCGGAACTCGGCCAGGGCTTCCTCAATCCGAACGGCATTCCCCGCCTCGCTTCGGCCGTCGAAGGTCGGAACCAGCAAGGAGCCGGACCAGAGTCTCAGATCGGCTTCCCGGTCGAGGCGGTCTCGGAGTGTGAAGGTTTCGCGGGCGAGGCTAAGGGGATGCCGAATGGCCTGATCGGGCCAGCCGGTTTCCTGGCGAACGGCGGCGGCCAGGGTGGCGATCTCGGCAGAAGCGTCACGATCAAGGGCCGGGTCGGCTTCCAGATCTCTCACAAGAGGACGCAAGGTGTCCAGATCGAGGCGGTCGAGCAGACGACGGGCCTCGGCAATCCGATCGGTGAGTCGTTGGGAGGTCGAGATTGACGAGGACTCTGAGACGATTCGATCAGAGAATGGTCGGGTGTGGTAGGCGCGACGTTGGGGGCGAAAGGCAAGATCGGCGGCGTTGTCCAGAGAGATCGGCGCGGCGGATCGGGCAAGATCCTCGGCATCGTAAACGACGAGTCGGCCCCCGGCATCGGCCAGCGCGACGCGACCGCCGGCGGGATCGGCAGGATCGACGGCCACCCGGGTGATTCCTTCGGCGGGGATTCCCCGGACCTCCGCCGGCATGGGAGGGCCATCTCGGGGGGGACGCATCAGCAAGATCCGGTCTTCACAGCAGACAATAAGCCCGTCTCCACCGAGGACGGGGGCAAGGTCGACCCCCTCGGCCGGGAGCGGAAACCGCCATAAGGGGGTTCCATCACGTGCGATCGCGTCGAGAGCCGGGCCGTCCTCGAGAGTGCCAAGGATGCGGATGATACGATCCCGAACCTCAGTCACGGCCAAGGCGGGGCCAATCGGTTCAGGAGGCCCGTTGAGTTGCCTGGGTCTGCGCTCGCCTTGCCCGTCTTCCCGGAGCGCCACGATCGATCGGCCACTGTCGAGGAAGGTCAAGGCCCGAACTCCCGACGCTCGCCCCGAGGAGCGGGCTTCAGCCCGGGGTTCTCCGATTCGGTCGCGATCGGGACGGAATCGGAGGAGGCGGCCGTCTTCGAGTCCGGCGAGCAGGTCGTGCGGGCCGATCGGCTCCACAGCGAGTGTTCCAACGGCGCCGCAATCGACGTAATCGATGGGCCGGGCCATCGCCTGGGAGGTGTCCCAGAGGACGAGCCCCGAAGCATCCCCGGTCATGGCGCGGTCGGTCGCCGAGATTGCCAGGCTGGTCAGCGGACCTCGATCCGGGACGACCAGCCCGACCGACTCGGGTGCCGGTCCCGTGGCCGGTCGGTAGATGGCAAACCGACCGTCGTCAAAGAGGGCCCCGAGCCGGCGATCACCGGGCGAACCTCCCCAAGCAAGACCCTTGATGGCCGAGGAGCGGCCGGCCGGAGGGGCCAACGCCCGGGGATTGGTGGCGACGAGGTTCTCGGGGCGATCTCGCGAGGCGGCATCTCCCGGGGCGCAGGCGAATCCTCCCGGCAAAAGGGCCAGGAGCATCGCGAGAGCCAGGGGCGGCGTCCGGGCCGCCGGAGAGGAAGGCCGGCCATCCTGGCCGGGCCGCGAGCATGTCATGTCAGTCGTTCCAGAAACGACCGGATCGCGGTGTTGGTCGCGCCGGGGGTTTCCAGGGGAGTCAGATGCCCGGCACCAGGAATGACGATCAGATCACCTTGAGGGGTCGCTTCGGCCATAACCTGAGCTTCGGCTTCGGGAACGATGGCATCGTCGGCACCGGCGATGACCCGGAGAGGTACGGCCAGGCGTCGGAGGACATCGAGGCGATCGGGGCGCATCGCCATGCCTCGAAGGGCACCGGCCGCTCCGATGGGAGAGGTCTGGCGGATCATCGCCACGACCTGATCGACGAGTTCCGGGCGAGAGTTCCGCGTCGTCTCGGGAATGAGCAGTTCGACCATGGCCGCGAGAGACTCGGTCGAGCCCTCCTGTTCCAGGGCGGTGGCCTTGGCTTCACGATTGGCGGCTGCCTCGGGGCTATCGGCCCCGGCTCGTGTGTTCAGGAGGATCAGTCCTCGGAGGCGATCGGGATATCGTTCGGCCATTGCCAGGGCGACATAGCCCCCCATCGAGAGGCCACCGACGACGTAAGGAGGCTCCACCCTGGCGGCGTCGAGTGTCTCGATCACGTCAGCCGCCATGTCCTCCATGCGGTAAGGGCCGGGAGGAGTGGGAGACTGGCCATGCCCCCGAAGGTCAGGCGCGATGACCCGATGATGATTCGAGAGCATGCCGAGCTGTGACGACCACATGGTGCGATCGAGCGGGAATCCATGCAGCAAGACGACCACCGGCCCTGTGCCTTGTTCGTCGAAGGACAGCCTCATGGTCGGGGCTCCTCCCCTTTTGGCGAGCGATCGGCGATGGACCCCGGTGAGACCGGGGCCATCGCTCAGGTGGCATGACCTTGGAGTTTGTCGGATCGCTGATTTTAGCGCGAAGGGCTCGGCACGGTCAAACCTGGTGTGGCGGTGGTTCGTCCAGTCCTGCCAGATCTGGCTTCGCGAAGTAGCGATTGATGAGCGATCGCGGAGGCTTCGGACTGGCCAGACTTCCGAGAATTCCCAGTCCGAACGAGGCGATCAGCCCCCAGATCAAGGGATGAAGCCCAAACAGGTTGATCTCCTCGCTCCGCCAGCTGATGTTCAACGCCGCCAGAGGAGCGGCCAGCAGGACCGGAGAGAACAGGACCACGGTCGTGACGAATCCTGCGGCCATCGACAGCCAGGCACCGACGCGGGTCATCCGTTTCCAGTATATGCCCAGGAAGACGGGGGCAAGGAAGGTCGCCGCAAAGCCGCCGCCAGTCATCACAATGAAGTCTTGCAGGAAACGGGGCGGGTTCAGCGCCATCAAGGTCACGAGAACGCCGCTGATGGCGGTCGTCGAGTAGCTGATGATCTTGACTGATTTCTCGGAGAGATCGGGGTTGATGCTTCGCTGGTAGATATCGCGCACCACGGCCGAGCTGATCAGGAGCAAGAACGAGTCCACCGTTGACATCACTGCCGCGAACGGCGCGGCGATCAAGATCCCGGCGAGCCACCAGGGGGCGACCCGGCTGGCGAGCTGGGGCATAATCTGATCGGAGCCGGCCGTCAACTCGGCCGGGTGAATGATTTGCTGGGCGGCGGTAAAGAGGAAGATGATCGGCAGATAGATGCAACCGAAGTAGATGGTGACGGTAAACATCGCGTAGCGCAAGGTTTTGCTATCGCGGAAGGCCATCAATCGGACCATGGTTCCAGGCTGTCCTGCACCGGAGATGGCCCACATGAAGAAGAATGAGATCGCCATGCCGATCGGGTGGAACGGGTCGCCGGCCCCGTTGCCTTTCTGCTTTAATCCGGGACCAAAGACCAGATCTCTGCCGGGCCTCAGGTGGTTCGGTGCCTCCATCAAGGGTGCGAGCCCGTTGCCGCTCAGGTCGGGATATCGTTCGAGCTTCGGGATGGAGGCCGAGACCCACCTGCTTGCCTCGGGAGAGGCGTTGACGGCCTCGACCACATCTCGGGCAGTGGCCTGGATCGTTCCCAGTTCGGCGGCCAGGTTGATCGTGATCTGGACGCGGTCCTGTTCGTCTTCGAGAACCTCAACCGTCAGTGGTGGGCCTTCGATGTCGAGGGCGACGGCGGGAGGCAATGCCGTGTGATGAATGATGACATCAGAAGGCGTCTTGCCGTAATACTCGATGGCGTTGTCCTGGGCGGCCAGTCCGACCACCAGGCGGGGAGGACGCTCGGCCAGATCCTTGGTCGCCTTGTTCAACCCGCCGACCGCCGCCATCGTGAAGGGAATCAGGATCAGGACGCCGATCCCCATGACGATCCCTTGCATCACGTCGGTCCAGACCACGGCCCGGAAGCCACCGTACGACGTGTAAACGATCACGGTGAACGCGAACAACAGCAGGCCAATCACATATCCGGTGTTCGCTCCTGCAATGGCAAGCAAGGGAGAGAGGATGCCGGTTTGCTCAACCCAGGGAACGATTTGATCGCGATAGCCAGGCGTTCCTTCGAGCAGAACATCGAGGATGATCCCCCCGGCCTTGAACTGCGCGATCAGGTTCGTCAGCGTGAAGAAGACGATCACCGCCGAGGCGAAAAGGCCCAGGCCGGGCGATGCGAAACGCTCTCGAATCACGTCGGGGATCGTCAGTGCTCCCGCTCGCCGGGCGACCTGATTGAGCCGTTTGCCCATCAAGCCCATGGTGACCACGGGTACGATCATGTAGCTGCCGATCCACAGCGCCACGATCCAGCCGTAGGTGTAAACCAACGACGGATAGCCAGTGAAACTGCCTCCGCTGGCACTCGTGGCCGCGAACGTGAAGGCCAGGGCCCAGACGCCCAGCCCTCGGCTCCCGAGGAAGTATTCCGCCAGGAACGATTTCTTCTGCAAGAGCCGGTTGGACATGATCGCCAGTCCGAAGACTCCGACCATGTAAACGAGGAAGACCAATCCGGTCGCCAATTCGTGGGTCATGTGCGTCTCAGTCCTCGACGGCCGGATTGACCAGGTGTTCGTCCTCGCCCCGGTCTTGCGGTTCGGGGTCGTCGGTCATGTAAACGAAGCAAAACCAGGCACTGAAGAAGACGCAGACGATCCAGGGGACAACAATCCCCCACAGGGCCCAATCGGGAATCCCGAGGCCGAACGGAGTGGTGAGGGATTCAAGCGTCCGGTCGCGCTGATCAAGCGTCGGCAGCAGCGCCGAGACCTCTCCCGGCACGCGGTCGTGTCGGGTGTATCCGTTGAGGTAGCAGTAAGACACGGACCAGACCATGCAGGCGGCCCAGGCCAGGAGAATGATGAGAGCTTCCCGTTTCGAATCGCGATAAACGGGGTCGTCGTCCGGTTCGGCCATCGGCGGGCGTTCCTCGTCCTGGATGGGGGCCGGGGCTTACAGTAGGAGGGTCGTTTGAGACCGGACAGGGGAGTATCCGGCGATTGGTTTCACACTTCTCTCACAACCTGGCCGACGATGCAATCCCCCGGCATCACAAATGATCCGACGAGTTATTGGCTCCCGAGGTGTGCTTCGAACCACCTGGCCGTTCGATCAAGGATGGCCCGGCGATTTTCCTCCTTGCGGGTCGAATGCCGTTCGTCGGGAATCGGCAGGATTTCGAAGGGCTTGCCGGCTCGGATCAACTGCGAGACGAGTCGGGCCGAGTGGCGGAAGTGAACGTTCTCATCGAGCAGGCCGTGGACGAGCAGCAACGCCCCCTCCAACCGGTCGGCCTTGTCGAGGACGGACGATTCGGTGTAACCGTCTCGGTTGTTCTCAGGGGTTCCCATGTAACGCTCGGTGTAGCCGGTGTCGTAGCCGTCCCAGTCGGTAACGGGAGCGATTGCCACCCCGGCCTTGAAGGTCTCGGGGGCGAGCAAGAGGCATCGGATCGTCATGTAGCCGCCGTAACTGCCGCCCGAGATGCCGACCCGTTGCGCATCCGCTTCGGGATAAGCCGCGGCGGCGAAGCGGACCCCATCGACCTGATCCCGGACCTCGACGGTCCCCATCCTCCGATTCAAGGCGGCCTCGAACGCCAAGCCTCGGCGCGACGCTCCCCGGTTATCGCATTTCCAGACGGCGAACCCACGAGCCGCCAGAAATTGAGCGGTCAGATCGGCCGTCAGGCCCCAGGAATCCGTAACGCGCTGGACGTGAGGTCCTCCGTACACGAGGACCACAAGCGGTGTTTTGGCCTTCGCAGTCATGCCCATCGGAGCGTAATAGGCTCCATAAAGCGTGATGCCGTCGCGGTTCTTGAACTGGGTGAGTTGGGGTGTCACCAGCGTCAGTTCGGTCAATCGCGGGTCGCTCGCGGCATCGGCAAGCGTGGTGAGGACCCGGCCGGAGCGATCGTGAAGGGTTGTCACCGGAGGTTGATCGGCGCGTGAGACGGTCAGGACGAGCTTGGTTCCGTCGGGAGAGACAACGGCATCGCTGCAGAATCCTCTCCCCTCGGTGAACCGCTCGATTGGACCTCCATCGAGCGACACTCGGTAGAGGTCTCGCGTCAAGGGAGACTCCCGGCCGGCCAGGAACCAGACCTCCCTGCGCTTGCCGTCGAGGTGGACGACGGAATCAACCGGCCAGTCGCCCGAGGTCAGTGTTCGGATCGGTTTGCCGTAGCGATCAAGCACCATCAAGTGCTTGAATCCCGATCGTTCACTGGCCCAGAGAATCTCTCGGGTGCCTGGCACCGTGGTCAGATCATCGTGCAGGTTGATCCAGCTCTCGGCGGTTTCTTCGATCAGGGTCGAACGCTGGCCTGATTCCAGATCGATCCGAACGAGCCGGAGCAATCGTTGATCCCTTGGCAAGAGCTGGACAAGGAGATGCTGAGCGTCTTCCCAATCGACGCGGGCCAGATAAGCGTCCTCGTTTTCCTCGGAGAGTTCGAGCCACTGCGTTTCTCCTCCCGACGAGGAGACGACGCCCAGGCGTACTTTCGCATTCGCCGCCCCCGCAAACGGGTAACGATGCGATTCGGAGACGATTTCCGATTCGCCTTGATGGACAATCGTGTATTCGGGAATGGCTCGTTCGTCGGTTTCCTGATAGGCAATGCGTTTGCCGTCGGGAGACCACCAGTAGCCGGTCGATCGCCCGAGTTCTTCCTGGGCGATGAACTCGGCCAGGCCGAACGAGCGACCGTCGGTCGCTCCTTGCGTCAGTTGGGTTTCGGTTCCGGTGGAGAGGTCGAGCACGAACAGTTCGCCCTCCCGAACGAACGCGACCCGCTCGGCGTCTGGCGAGAATTTCGGATCGATCTCGGGGACCTCCGTCTCGGTCAACCGGCGCAGCGGTTCGGTTCCTTCCAGGAGATAGAGATCGCCTTTCAGAGGGAGAATGCTTCGGTCGGTCTGAGGAGCACGGACAATCTGGCTGATCCCGGTGTCTCGAAGCCGCAGACGCTCCCGGCGGAGTGCCTCTTCCTGAGAGACGTTTTCGTCGGTGTTCCCTTCATCGGGCGGGCGGGCAATGACCTGCGGAGTTGCGTTCTCGTCTGCCGAAGCCCGCCAGAGGACTCGAGCGGTTCCGTCTCCTTCGGGCAGGAGATACGAAACGAACCCACTGTTGGCGGAAAAGGCGAGGGCTGAGGGAACCGTGGTACCGGGCGCCGGATGTTTCGACGCCGCCGCCAGGTCGACCGGTCGCCTGGACCTGGCCGGGGGGTCCGCCATTGCGAGCGAGGCGGTGAGAACCAGGGCGGCGAACGCGATCGGAGCGAGCAACGGCGTCATTGGGGGGTCTCGGAAGGATCGTCTCGCGGAGTGGGCGCGGTTGGTCAGGTTTGGGTCAGCAATCGGCCGTTTCCATCGTGATGCGCATGCTTTCCTGCTGGCCAGGTTTCAGGATACGGAGGCCGGCGTCGATCCCTCGTTGGTGCAGGTTGATCGCGTCGGTGGTCTGCGTGTACGGCTCGATGGCGATGATGTCGTCGCCGAAGGGCGGGGTGAAGACGACGATCTCTCGGAAGGGATTGGCATCGAATCCGATGCGAAACTCGGCGCCGAGGGCCTCGTCGATCAGTCGGCAGACGACAAACCCTTCGGCATTGTGTTCCAGGCCGGTCAGGACGGCGTCGACCTGGAGCCCCTGCATTGACTTGCCCTGTCGGAAGTCGAGTGCTTCGGGAACAGGACGGACCTCGCCGGTCGGGATCGTTTCATCGAGGACCCAGGTCTGCGAGGCCGGAATCACGACCTTCGTACGGGACAGATCGCCGCCGTTGCCGAAGGGCAGTCGGAAGTACGGATGAAAGCCCAGGCCGTAGGGAAGATCGCCTTCAGACTCGTTTGCAACCGTGGCATCGAGGACCAGGGTTCTCCCATGCAGGGCGTATCGGAGGTCGAGGTAGCCATCACTCGGCCATCGAGGAGCATTACCGGGAAAGGTCTTCGACAGACGATACCGCCCGCTGAGATAAGCCCCGTCCGGCCCCTCGCCGTGGTCGGTTACTTCCCAGTCGGCATCGAGAGCGAACCCGTGGATGGCGTGGGGCGGTTTGGTGAGCGGGAGCCGGTACGAGGTCCCTTCCCAGTCAAAACGCCCCTGATTGATCCGGTTCGGGAACGGAAACAGCACGGGGAAGCCGTGCTTGGCCGGATGTGTCGGGTTCCGTTCCCAGCCTGGCTCGGTGACGACCAGGGATCGCAACGCACCGGCCGCCGGGAGCTTCAGGTCGAACAGGTTGAACCCATACGACGGCAAGATCGATGCGGAGGCTTCGGATTCCGTGTCGTTCAAGATCCAAACGGTACGGTCGCCGCGTTGTTCAGTGCGGACGTGGCAGGCCATCGGGCGGTCCTCCGGTGCGGTCGCGAAACTCGGTTCCGAGGCGCACTTGATTCCAACCGCCCAGGCTCGCGTTGGCAAGACGATCGTGGTCAGCTCATTCGAACGAGATCGACGTCTGTGCCTGACGAAACCGCTGGCGCCAGGAATTCAGTTGCTCGACGAGTTCCCTTGCGTCAAGGCCGTACGTGTCGGCCAGACTGACCTCACGTCGACGGGTTCGGCGGACCCAGAGGGGAAGACGAGGGTCGTCGCAGTCGGCCAGGCGATAGCCAACCCAGACATAGCTGCGGGGCAGGGGAATCAGCTCGAACCGATCGACCTCGGACCATCGGACCAGCCGTTGTCGCAGGGGGGACCGTTCGATGAATCCATCCGGACTCAGCTCGATATGGCATCGCTTGCGATCGAGCGATTGCAAACAGTTCACCGATCCGAGAAGGAAGAACCCCGCTCCGAGCATTGCCGCCACCGAGGTTCCCACGATCACCACCTTGATCAAACACGCCAGGCTGAGCAGGGCACAGCCAATTGCGAGCGTGATGAACTTCCCTCGATCGGGGAAGTAGCGAACCACTTCGAAGCCTCGATCCATGAGGGGGACCCTCTCACGTCAAGGAAGACGCTCTTGAAAATCCTGGCGAACCTGCAACGGTGGCTAAGTGCCGATCAGGAACCGGAATGGGCCGGAGGAACGGGCGTGGCGTGTTGCGAACCGGCTGTGATCGGCTCACCCGTGAGGACGGTTTGATAGAACGATCGCAGGGAATCGGTGGCGGCGGCCCAGCTCCAGCGCTCGGCTTCCAACCTGGCATTCTGGTGCAGCGATTCCCGAAATGAGGAGGAATCAAACAGGCGACGGGTGGCTCGGGTCAAGCCATCGGGATCGGCCGGATCGAACAGACAGCCGTTGAGGCCATCGGTCACGATGTCGGGAATCCCCCCGGCCCTTGCGGCGACCACCGGGCAACCGGCGGCCATGGCTTCCAGCAAGACCAGGCCGAGCGTCTCGGTCCGAGACGGGAAGAGCAGGGCATCGGCCGAGGCGAAGGCCGAAGCCAGACGCTCCCCCCGGAGATAGCCGAGAAACCGCGTCCGGGTTCCCTGGAAATGGCGTTTCAGCTTCTCTCGGGCCGGGCCGTCACCCACCAGGGCCAGGGTCGCCTCGGGCATGGCCTTCAAGACGGGCCGGATCTGTTCGATCTCTTTCTCGGCGGCGAGCCGTCCCACATAGAGCAAGAGCGGGCCGTCTGATTGACCTCCAGAAAGTTCCGCCCGCATGGCGTCCGACTTCAACTCCGGCCGAAACAGGTCGGTATCAACCGCCCTGGGCCAGAGCGCCAGATTGTGAAACCCCCGGACGTTCAGTTCGTCGATCATGGCGGTCGATGTGCACAGATTCAGGCGTGCCTTGTTGTGCATCGACCGGATCACTTTCCAGCAAAGCCCCTCCAGTGCCCCGAGCTTGTAGTGCTTCAAATATTTCGGCACATGAGTGTGATACGACGCGACCAGGGGGCGGTCCCGCTTGAGGGCATGCGCAACCCCGCAGGCACCGAGCACGGCCGGATTGACCACATGCACGATGTCCGGTTCGAACTTCACGAGCCTGGAGCCAATTTTCTTGCCCGTGATCGCCAGCTTCAGCTCAGGATAGAGGGCAAACGGGACCGCCGGGACACCGATGACCCGCGCTCCTTCGAACCGCTTCGGGGCACCCGCCGGGGCAATGACGAGCACCTCGTCTCCCGCCCGTTTCAGATGGGTGATGGTCTGCGTCAGTCGCGTGACGATTCCGTCAATCTTGGGCAGAAACGTCTCGGTGAACAGCGCGATTCGCATGGGCGTAGACAGATGGGGGCGGTGGAGAGTCGGTCTGTCGATTGAGAGCTGCCGACTTGCTTCGCCGGAACAGCATGCGCACCTGGCGGTCAAAAGCGGGGTTCGGGTGCCGGATCAAGTACGTGTCCGACACCCGAGATCGTTTTGAATTAGCTGACCTTGACCCCCGAAGTGACCTCGGCTGCTCCTGTTTTCCAGGAAACCTTCGGAAGAATCTCTTTCATGTCCACCCGATCGCGATACTTGATGGCGATGTTCAGGAGGGAGTCGAGCAAGGAGTCGGAAAGGTAATGCGGCTGAAGTCCGAGGTCGAGCAGCTTGGTGTTCTTCGCGTTGTAGTAGTGTTCCTCGCGCTCGACGCGGGGGTTCTCGACGTGCTCGATGGCAACGTCAAGGCCGAGCTTGGCCCCGGCTTCCTTGACCTTCTCGGCCAGTTCGCCCACCGAGAATTGCTCGGTAAACTGGTTGTAGACGCGGAACTCGCCGGCGTCGGCCGGGTTGTTGCAGGCGATCTCGATGCAGCGGACAGTATCCCTGATGTCGAGGAAGCCTCGGGTCTGGCCCCCCTTGCCGTAGACCGTCAGGGGGTGGCCGATGGCGGCCTGAATGCAGAAACGGTTCAGGGCGGTGCCAAAGACGCCATCATAGTCGAGACGGTTGATGAGCAGCTCATCCATCTCGGTTTCTTCGGTGATCACGCCGTAGACGACCCCCTGGTTCAGGTCGGTCGCTCGAAGGCCCCAGATGCGGCAGGTGAAGTGGATGTTGTGGGTGTCGTGCACCTTGCTCAGATGATAGAACGAACCGGGCTGCTTGGGATAGGGCAGCGTATCCTTGCGGCCGTTGTGCTCAATGGTGATGTAGCCTTCCTCGATGTCGATGTTCGGCGTGCCGTATTCGCCCATCGTGCCGAGTTTGACCAGATGGCAATCGGGCACGATGTCGCGCATCGCGAAGAGGATGTTCAGGTTTCCGACAACGTTGTTGACCTGCGTTTCGACGGCCCGCTCGCGGCTGATCATCGAGAAGGGGGCCGAGCGCTGCTCGCCGAAGTGAACGATCGACTCGGGCTGGAAGCGGCGGATGGCATCGGAAAGGAAGGGATAGTCGCAGCAGTCGCCGACGAACAATTCGATCGGCTTGCCGGTCAGTTGTTCCCAGCGTTCGAGACGGCGCTGCAGGGGGGCAATGGGTGTGAGGGTTTCGATCCGGAGCTGGTTATCCCAGTGCCGGCGGATCAGGTTGTCGAGGATGGCCACCTCATGGCCTCGGTTGGCCAGGTGCAGCGCAGTGGCCCAGCCGCAATAACCGTCTCCACCGGTGACGAGAACGCGCATGGCGATCGCTCATTCGTTGATCGACGGCCCCGAGGTGCGGCATCGGACGGTCTTGGCCCGAAGCGGCCGAACGGGGCGAGTCGGAGTGTGATTGATGAGAGAGTCCAGAAGATCAAATCAAGAGTCGCGCTGCGAGGTGCCGTCGGGAATCCGTCCGGAAGTGCTGTCACATTCGACGGAGCCGAGAGGGGGGGCAGCACCTGAGAAGAAACGTGGTATCGCACGTGCGCCATTCAAGAATGCAGTGGACGCATCATCTTGCCGGAGCAATATGCTAGAGTTTGACTGCGACTCTTGACAAGGGTTGATCATCACGATCGCGAGGGGTCATCGGATCGGTGGTCGTCTTCCGCCCGAGGCCCCGAAAAACTTCGGCGAGTGGAGCGATTGAACGCTCGCGCGAGGCCAGATCCTGAGGCTCATTAGCCTTTGGATTTCGTTTTGGCCGTTCCAGTGCTGTCTGAACCCTGCAGGATGGCATCGACCGAGCGGAGCAGTTTCTCCATGGCGAATGGCTTCCGGATGTAATCCTTGACGCCGAGAAATTCGGCGTACGCTCGGTGCCGGCTCCCCTCATTCCCCGTGATCATGATCGTTGGGATAAGACCTTCGGGTCGGGTGCGGAGCTTTTCCAGGACGAGGAAACCGCTTTTCCGAGGCATCATCATGTCGAGGATGATCAGGTCCGGTTCCTCCCGTTCGGCGACCGTTAGTCCGGCATTGCCGTCTCGGGCGACGAGGACCCGGTAGCCTTTGCCCTCGAGGACTGTCCGCATCGAGTCGATGATCTCGGGGTCGTCGTCCACCAGGAGAATGGTCTTGTGGGCGGTCGCGGGCATCGTCGATCGGACTCCGTCGAGAGAAGAAACGCTCCACCGCCGGGAAGCAGAGGCGCGGTTAACGATCGTTCCATGATAGACGTTCCGGTCGATGCCGGGCAAGGTTGCGGGGGGGTGGGAGTTCGTCAGAAGGGCCGTTAAGATCAGATCATTCCGCCGATCCCGGTCGGAGTGTGCCATGCTCAGGGGGCCGGGAACTCCTCTCTTTTCGCGTGATCGAGGCAATGCGTTCCATGCATCGAGTGACGACGTCTCGGGCCTTCGCCTGCGTGCTGACGATCGGACTGGTCTCCTTGGCCGGCGGGAGCGGACAGGTCGGCGGCCTGGCCATTGCGAGCGACACCGACGCGGTCGGGCCGGACACGACTCTGACCACCGACGAGCCAACCCGAGCCATTGCCGGGTTCCGGCTGCCGGACGGGGCCTCGATTCGACCCTGGGCGGCCGAGCCCTTGCTGGCCAACCCGGTGGCCTTCGCGATTGATGACCAGGGCCGGGTGTACGTTGCCGAGACCTTCCGCCTTCATGAAGGCGTGACCGACAACCGCAGTCATATGTACTGGCTCGACGACGATCTGTCCCTGACGACCGTCGAAGGCCGTGTGGCGATGTACCGCAAGCACTTCGACGCGGCGACGTTTCAAAGCTACGGCGTTGCCACCGATCGGCTTCGTTTGGTCGTCGATTCCGACGGCGACGGCTCGGCCGACTCCTCGACCGTGTTTGCCGATGGCTTCGATGACGTGGCCGCGGGCATCGGCGCCGGGGTCATCGCCCGAGATGGCAACGTCTGGTACACCTGCATCCCCGACCTCTGGAAGCTCCGCGACACGACCGGCGATGGCGTGGCCGATGTTCGCGAGTCGCTCCACACGGGCTATGGCGTCCACGTCGCCTTCCTTGGCCACGACCTTCACGGCCTGATTTTTGGGCCGGATGGCAAGCTCTACTTCTCAGTCGGTGATCGCGGCCTGAACGTCGAGACGAAGGAGGGCACCCGCTTGGAGGTGCCCCATACGGGGTCCGTCTTGCGATGCGACCCGGACGGCTCGAACCTGGAGATCGTCGCCACCGGCCTGCGCAACCCCCAGGAGCTGGCCTTCGACCGCTATGGCAACCTGTTCACGGTTGACAATAACAGCGACGGTGGCGACCAGGCCCGCCTGGTCGACATTGTGGAGGGAGGGGACAGCGGCTGGCACATCGGCTGGCAATACCTTACCGAGCCGGTCGCCCGTGGGCCCTGGAACGCGGAGAACCTCTGGAAGCCCCAGTCGGAGGGGAACGACGCGGCGCACATCCTTCCCCCCCTCGCGAATTTCAGCGATGGTCCTTCGGGCCTTGCCTTCAATCCCGGCGTCGCCGGCCTCCCCGACCGGTACAACGACCATTTCTTCCTGGCCGACTTCCGTGGCACACCCGGCAACAGTGGTCTCCGATCGTTCGCGGTCGAAGCCAACGGCGCAAGCTTCGCTCCCGTCGATCAGCACCAGTTCCTCTGGTCGATCCTCGCCACCGACGTCGATTTCCCCCCCTCGGGAGGGATGTACGTCAGCGACTGGATCGAAGGCTGGGGCCAGCCCGGCAAGGGACGCATCTACCACCTGACCTTTGAGAACCCAGACCAGGCCGCGATTGCCGAGGTCGCTTCGTTGCTGGCCGAGGGATTCGACGGCCGATCCACGGACGAGCTGATCGGACTGCTCGGTCATGCCGACCAGCGGGTCCGGCAGCGGGCGCAGTTCGCCCTGGCCGATCGAGGTGAGGAGGCGATCAATCCGCTTGAGACTGCTCTTCTCGATACGTCCCGTGACGAGATGACCCGCCTTCATTCCTTGTGGGCCCTCGGTCAGATCGAGGAGGTGAATCTCACCGAGAGCAACGGGCGTTCGATCTGGATGGTCCTCGACGAGATCGCAAGGGATCCCTCCCCCCATGTCCGAGCCCAGGCTGCCCGATTAATTTCCCCTGAGCGATTCTGGAGTGCTGATATTGCGCTCGGCACCCAGTTTAATGCGATTGACGCGAACCGGGCGTTGATCAACGCGCTCAAGGACGAAGCCCCTCGGGTCCGAATGCAGGCGGCGATTTCACTGGGCAAGCTCGGTGCATCCACAAAGGCTGTCGAGCCGATCGTGGAGATGATTCGCGAGAACGGCGATGCCGACCCCTACCTCCGCCACGCCGGTGTGATGGGCCTGCTCGGCACGGCCGATGATGAGGCGTTGGGCAAGCTCGCAGGAGACGACTCGGCTTCGGTTCGGCTGGCGACCCTGCTCGTCTACCGGAGGCAGCAGAATCCGGATGTCGCGCGGTTCCTGGACGATCCGGAGCCTCGGCTCGTCCTCGAAGCGGCCCGGGCGATTAACGACGCCCCCATCGACGGCGCGGCGGCGAAGTTGGCGGCCCTTGAGGTGACCCCCGAGATGCCCTTGCCGCTGCTGCGGCGGGTCTTGAACGCGAACCTGAAGGTTGGCGGGCCGGAGGGTGCCGGCACGCTCGCTCGCATTGCGGTGGACGGAGCCATGCCGGAACCGATCCGCGCCGAAGCTCTGGACATCCTGGCCAACTGGGACGATCCGAGCGGTCGAGACCGGGTGGTCGGCCTCTGGCGGCCCTTGCCGAGTCGACCAGCGGCCGAGGCGGCCGAGGCGCTCCGGCCGGTCGTGGCGAAGTTGCTCCGGGCAGGGACCGATCCCATTCGCATGGCCACGGCTCGCGGGGTCGCCTCCCTCGGAATTTCGGAAGCGGGGCCGACTCTCTTTGATCTCTTTGCGAGTGATCAAATCGGTTCCGAGGCCCGTGTCGAAGTGATCCGGGCGATGGAGGCGATTGGTGACCCGAGACTCGTCGATGTTGCCCGCCGCTCCACAACCGATCCCGAGGCCCTGGTTCGAACCGAGGGGTTGCGCTTGCTTTCGGGGCTCGACCCTGACGAGGCGCTGCCGATTTTGGAGGCGGTTCTGGAGCAAGGAACGATGCCGGAGCGTCAGGGAGCCTTTGAGACGCTGGGAAGGATGGAATCGGAACGAGCCGATCGCGTCCTTGCCTTCTGGCTCGATCGCTTCCTGGCCGGTGAAGTCCCTGGCGAGCTCCAACTGGAGTTGATCGAGGCGGCGGCCCGGCGAGAGGCCGAAGGTGTGCGCGATCGGCTTCGCCAGATCGAGGCGTCACGCCCGCAAGACGACCCGTTAGCCCCCTATCGTGAGACCCTTGTCGGGGGAGATGCTCGCCGGGGCCGTCGGATTTTCTTCGAGCGCACCGAAGCTCAGTGCCAGCGCTGCCACACAATCGACGGGCAGGGGGGAGAGGTCGGTCCGGTCCTCTCGGACATCGGAGCCAAGCACGACCGGACCTACATCCTTGAATCGATCGTCGCGCCGGATGCCCGCATCGCCGAGGGATTCGAAACGCTCGTGGTCGCCACGACCGATGGACAAATCTTGACCGGCATCGTGAAGGAGGACACGGAGGATTCCATGACCCTCATGGATGCGGACGGGAAGACATTGACCATCGCCAAAGCGCAGATCGAGGAGCGTCAACGAGGCATTTCCGCCATGCCGGTTGACCTGCTCAAGACGCTTTCAAAGCGTGACCTTCGCGATCTTGTCGAGTATCTTGCCCGAAGGACCGGGAACGGGGCCGTTGTTCGCCAGGGACACGGCCGCTGACCGTCCCGAGCGGCACGCTTGATGCTTGAATTCTCGACCTGCTCTCCGCGCGGATGGGGAGAGCAGGGATTTCGAGCCGTTCATTGTTTCCTGAAGAGTCTTGAGATTTATGCACCGACTCATTGAAGGGTTGCACCGTTTTCGAGAAAGCGTTTTTCCCGATCGAAAAGCGTTTTTCGAATCGCTCGCGCAGGGGCAGAATCCGGATTTCTTGTTCATCACCTGCTGTGACTCGCGGGTTCAACCCGACGTGGTGCTCCAGTCCAATCCGGGCGATCTATTCATTCTGCGAAACATCGGTAATCTCGTGCCGCCGCATGGGGCGGACAATAGTGTGGAGGCGGCCGTTGAGTACTCGATTCGAATTCTAGGAGTCAAACATATTATTATTTGTGGGCACTCTTATTGCGGGGCAATGGAAGCCTTCTTGAACCCGCAGAATCTCTCGATGTTGCCCTCGGTGGTCAAATGGCTGCAGTATGCCGACTCGACGCGTCAGATCATGGCCGAAAATTACGGACATCTGGAAGGGAAGGAGAGACTGGACAAGGCCATTGAGATCAATGTTCTGGTCCAACTCGAACATTTAACGACCCTTCCCAGCGTGGCTCCTCGCCTGATGCGTGGCGAGCTGGATCTGCATGGATGGGTTTATCGGTTCGAGTCGGGGGACCTGTCGGCCTACGATCCGGACGCCAATTGCTTCGTCGACGTTGAGAAGGCTCACCTGCCGTCGATCCGTCCGGTCCACTCGACTCCTTCCACACGGCAAGAGGGGGGGCGGTGACCAGGCACGGAGAGTTCGGGCCGAGCGAAGGGCGCGACGTTCGACGGCAATTCGTGAGTTTTCTGTTCCACTTGGTTGTTGATGCGGCGATCGCCAACTAGAGTTGAACGGTTTTGTTCAGCGGTTCGTGCAATTCTTTCCAACCGAGCGTCCTCGGGGACAGGTCAATCA
Source organism: Tautonia marina (assembly GCF_009177065.1). Classification (NCBI taxonomy): domain Bacteria; kingdom Pseudomonadati; phylum Planctomycetota; class Planctomycetia; order Isosphaerales; family Isosphaeraceae; genus Tautonia; species Tautonia marina. The sequence goes on along the minus strand of NZ_WEZF01000010.1, from coordinate 181,601 downwards.
TGATCAAGCATCGCCAGCGTCGCCGCCTGTTGCTTGAGGCTCTGGAGTCTCGACTTGTCCTCAGTTCCGCGCTCCCGTCTGCCTTCCCGGGAAGTCCTCTGGAGATTCCCCAGGGTGGGGCATGGCAAAACACGCCGTTTGTCGGCTCTCCCGTGGTTGCGGACCTGAACAATGATGGCCGAGACGAGATCCTGACGTCCGCCGCTGGAGGTCGATTGATCGCGTATACGACGGGCAGCGACGGCCGGCTTCATGAGTTTCAGCGATACGAAACCGGCGCCACCACGGATGTGAAGTCGACACCAATCGTCGTGACGCGTCGCAATGGTTCGAAGATGATCGTGGCGGGGCTCAGCCGGGATGAGTTTTCGAATCCCGGTTCTCAGGAAGACGGGAGAGTTTATGCCTGGGATGCCGCGACGGGGCAGTTGCTTCCCGGGTGGCCCCAGCAGGCGGGGGTCGGTGGCGTAACCTCTCCACTGACCTCCGGGGATCTCACCGGGGACGGAGCCGCGGAGATCATCGCAATCTCCTACTTCGGAGATGTGAGCGCCTTCCGACAAGATGGTTCGCTGCTTTGGAGATTCCGAAACGACGATACAATCATCTCCGGCGCCGTGATCGGCGATATCGATCGCGATGGCCGCGCGGAGGTCGTCTTCGGGTCCGACATCAGTGACAACCCGTATTTTTCAGCCGGTGGGTTCGTCAATATCCTCAACGCGAACGGTTCGGCCAAGTTCCGCATTCCGACTCAGGAGGTCATCTGGTCGTCTCCGGTCCTGGCGGATCTCAACGGCGATGGCTTCCTTGAGATCGTTGTCGGAACGGGCCTGCACTTCTCGATGGTCGCGCCGGTCGATGACGTGTTGACTCCGCCTCGCAAGGCCGAGGCCCGCGAGTTTGCCAACCAGGTACTTGCCTACGACCATCGAGGTCAGGTCGTTCCCGGCTGGCCGTACCGGACCTGGAGTGACGGGTCGGCCAATCGTCAGGTGTATGGCTCGCCCGCCGTGGCCGATCTGACGGGGGATGGTCAGCTCGAAGTGGTGGCCGTTGATTTCGCTGGGTTCATGCATGTGATTCAGCCTAACGGCCAACCCCTCCCGGGGTTTGAAGGAGGACGACGGATTGCCCCGCCGGAAGGGTTCCTGGTCGATACCTTCACCTCTCCCATCATCGCCGATGTCAATGGCGATGGTGCCGCAGACATTCTTGTGGCGACCAATCAGTATCTTGTCGCAATCGACCGATCGGGAGAGCGGCTCTGGACGCTTCAGGCCCCTCGGGGTCGCAACGGCATCCCCGGCGGTCATCCCAACGCCGCGGCGATTGGGCAAATTGACGGCTCAGGTGGGCTGGAACTTGCGACCGTCACTCATGTCTACGGCGATCCGAACCCCCCGAGCATGCTGGGCGTGTACCAGCTTCCTGAGAGTTCCCTCACGCCTCCCTGGCCCATGCACCGCAAGACCCCAAGCGGTCAGGCGATGACATACAGCCCGGCGTTTCTGGAACGGTATGTCCGGGCGACATTCCGAGCGCTTCTGGGGCGAGAGGCAAGCGCCTCGGATCTGTCCTTCTTCCCCGGCCTCATTCAGGCCAACATCTGGACACCGAAAACCCTGGCCGAAACCGTCGCATTGACGGCCGAGGCCCGTTCGGTCGTGATTCGGCAGCTATATCAGAGCTACCTTCAGCGATCTCCCAGTCCCGAGGAACTGGCCGAGGGGCAGGAGCGGTTGGCCCAGGATCGAGCGGAAGAACTCGCGCGATCGTTGCTCCTTTCGGACGAGTCGCTTGCCAAGACCGATGGTTCGATTGCCGGAATTCTCGGTCGGTTCTACGAGACCATCCTTCGCAGGTCAATCACCGCTCGGGAGGTGGGAATCCTCGAACCGGTTGTCCAGAAAGGGTATGTCCCGTTGCCGGAAATCGCCCGGATGCTGCTTCGATCCGAGGAGTTCGTTCTGCTCGAGATCGCTGCCCCCACGGTCATCGCCTACCGAACCGAGTTCCCTGACGCTCCGTTCGACGAGGCCGGGGTTGCGGCCGTCTTGATGGATCGTCAGGGAGGTCGTCGAGAGGAACAGATCCGGGCCGGCCTGATTGCCAGCGGCGGCCGTTACGAACGGACCTCGGTCCCCGCCGGCCTGGTTCGCTCGGTCTACGGTGACGTCTTGATGCGAGAGGCAAGTCCTGCCGAGGTTGCCAACTGGATTCGCGGGTTTACCTCTGGGAAAATCACGCCCCAGCAGTTCATCGCCACGATCGTCAACAGCGCCGAAGCCCGAACGTTGTTTGTCCGGGATCAATTTCGGGCCTTGCTCGGTCGAGAACCCGACGCCGCGACCATCGCGTCACTGGTGAACTACTCCAGCCGAGAAGAGCTGAAGCTTCTCCTGATCACCTCGCCGGAGTACTTCGCACGTCATGGTGGGACCAATACCGGCTTCGTCCGGGCGGTCTTCCGTGACCTTTACGGTGTCGATCCGGTTCCTCGGTCCGTCCTGGAAAGCGAGGTCGCGGTCCTGAACCAGGGGCGGCAGACCCGTTCCGGACTCGCGAGAAACCTCCTGTTCAGCGCGATCGGTTTCGAGAAGGTCGTCGTCACGCACCTGATTCGCTACATCCCCGCGGAGGACAAGGGGGTTCTTCGCGTTCCGATCGAGTCGCCCGGAAGTCCGCCGAACAATCCCGATCCGGCGTTGATTCAGGCACTCGTGGGGGCGATGCAGGCGGGAGCGACGGAAACGGACATTGTGCAGTTCCTGCTTGGTTCGCCGACGTATATTGGTAAATCGGCCTACATCCGGGGGTTGTATCGAAGCGAAGGAAACCGCTTCTGATTCGCCCTACATCCCCTTGGGGGACTCTCGCGTTCGAAGGCACTCGGTCGGAGGCGGGTCTGGTCACCAGACCGGAAAATCGGGCCGGGATCGGCCTCCCCGGGATTGCTCATGCGGGTAAGATGAGGGCGACAGGACGCGAGGAAACCGTGCTGCGATCCAATTCTCGCCAAGTGGGCGTCGCGGCCGGTGTGTGTCTAGAACCACGCAGGGACCGGGGAATCCGACCCAGGGAGGAGACGACATGCGACGCAATCGCGGGGCGTGGGGAGCCTGGATCGCGTTGCTCCTGGCGACTCCGGTCATGGCCGGGCCGGATGCAACGGCGGATCGGGTCCGGAAAATCCTGGCAACGCCGGGGTTCGAGATTGGCCATTGGGGAGTCCTGGTCGTCGATCGCGCTTCAGGCGAGGTTGTCTTCGAGCACCAGGCGGATCATCTGTTCATTCCGGCTGAAGTCGGCCAGTTGTTCGCGTCCGCGGCGGTTCTGGAAGGACTGGGGGGGGATTACCGATTCCAGACCCCCATTCACCGCCTTGGCGAAGTCGGTCCAGACGGCACCCTGGACGGCGACTTGATCCTCGTCGCCGTGGGGGATCCGAGCCTGGGGGGACGAACGAGCCCTCGAGACGGATCGCTTCTCTATCGAGACGTGGACCATACCCGGGCCGGCACGACCCAGGGGGCCATGCTCGTCGAGGCCGACCCGCTTGCCGGGCTCGACCACCTGGCCCGAGAGGTCAAGGCGGCCGGAATCGTGGCAGTGACCGGTGAGGTCATCATCGATGATCGGCTGTTTCCGGAAACCCCGGTTGAAGGTGGGGCGCCGTCGAAGGTCTCAAGTATCGCGGTGAACGACAACCTGATTGATGTGGTCATCACTCCTGCATCCGAACCGGGGATGCCGGCAGAAATTAACACGGTGCCACCCTCACGCTATTATGCCACCGAGGCCCGCGTTGACACCGTCGTCGAAGGGGAGGCCCCTCGAATTGAGCTTCGTCGCGAAGGGACGAGGCGTTTTTCGATCCGGGGACAGGTCCCAGTCGGTCATCCGCCGATCGTCCAGGTGTACGAGGTTGAGCATCCGGCTGATTTTGCTCGAGCGGCCTTGATCGAGCAACTTCGAGGCCGAGGTGTGCGCGTTGAGGCCTCTCCCCTGGGAGACAACCCTTCGGATCGCCTGCCGACCCGAGTCGAGGTCGATTCGCTGCCGAGGGTGGCTCTCTATATGTCTCCGCCGCTTCGAGAGTATGTCCGGGTCACGCTCAAGGTAGGCCACCATGCACATGCCGCGCTCCTTCCCCTGTTGCTCTCATCGGCCGATGAACCTCGTTCGCTGACGAATGGCTTGCGTCGTCAGGGAACCATCTTCCAGCAGCTGGGTTTGCCGGGAGAAGGCATCAGCCTGTCTTCGGGAATAGGAACTCATCGAACGGATCGGGTTTCTCCCCGAGCGGTGGTGGCGCTGCTCAGGGCCATGCAGGGGCGTCCTGCTGCTCAGGCATTTGAAACGGCTTTGCCGGTCATTGGCCGTGAGGGTACGGCGCTCGACATTGTGGCGGCCGAGAGCCCCGCTCGGGGGCATGGGCGTGCTCATGCTGGAACGGCCTGGACGGTCGATGAAACCACCGGCAAGCCGTTTCTGCTCAGCAAGGGGCTGGCGGGTTATCTGGAAACCGCCTCGGGCCGCGACCTGGCCTTCGCGGTTTTCGTAAATCATGTGCCGACCTCGGGAGAGACTGCGGAGCGAGGGGTGACGAACCTCTCTGCCTCGCGCGTCCTGGGAGCCCTTTGCGAAGCGTTTTATGACGATCAATCCCCCCAACCTCGATCAGCGGCAGTACCCCAGTTTCCCCTGCAACCGCCAGGGGCAATCCCCCCTTCGCGGGAACACGCCTCGAACGCTCCTGACCCTCAGGCAGATACGATCGAAGGGATCGGACGAATCGGGCGGTCGCGGTAAGGGCAGCGATTCGCGGCGATCTTGACCGGGTCGTGGATCATTCTATGATTGGAAATGGCCGGGTGGCTTGTTGAGAAGGATCCGGTTGATTTCTTGGTTTGACCGAGGCGTTTGATCCCCCCCTAGGCTTCCGAGCGGGAGTGCCTGCTACAATGGCAACCCAATCTCGACGATGCCTTCGGTGTTCATGATGAGTCCATTGATGACTCGATTGGCGCTGGCAATCCCCGGTTCCGGTCCCGATCCCGCCGCAGTCGGGATCGCGTTGCTGGCCGCGATGGCCGAACAGGGATTACGGGTTCAGCATTTTCGCTCGTGGGCGTGTCCCATCGGCACCCGGGCGATCGGGGCCTTAACAGGGCTCCCTGGCCGACATCTTGATGCCTGGCTGATGCCTCCCGAGGTCTGTCGCTCGGTCTTTGCTCGCGGGAGCCGCTCGGCAGATCTTGCCATCATCGAGGGGACGATTGAGACGATCCCCAAACCGCTGACCACGTCGAGCTACGAAGAGTCTTGCACCTCAACCTGTGGTCGCCCCGGGGCCTTGATGCCCCTGGCCGAAGCCCTTGACGCTCCCATTGTTGCCGCGATCTCGTGTGACTGGCTCAAGCGGTTCCACCTGCCGTACCTCCCTCCCCGAGTCGAGGCGGTGCTTCTTGACGGTGTGTGTGACCGTCGTGAGTATTTCGACATGCGTCGCATGGTCGAGCTGGTCCTCGGTCGTCCGGTCCTGGGTGTCTTACCGGCCCTTCCCGAGGTGAGGAACGCCCTTCGAGATGCTCCCCGAGATTGTCCCCTCGACCCTGGCCTCGTCGCATCCCTGGTCTCTGAGTTTCGTCAGTTCTCAGACCTCGACGCCCTCAGAGAACTGGCCTGCTCGCGACCCCTGCCACCACCCTTCGACGCCGACGCCCTGGTGCCCACCGGGCCAAGGTTCAAGGTGGCGTATGCCCACGATGACGCCTTCGGCGATTACTTTCCCGATACGCTGGAAACGCTCGAAGCCCTCGGGGCGGAACTCGTCGAGTTTTCTCCGCTTTCCGACGGAGATTTGCCGCCTGGGGTTGATCTCGTCATGATCGGCTGCGGCTTCCCAGACCGTTTTGCCGAGGAGCTTTCGGCCAACGCCTGCTTGATCGCCGCGCTTCGGGCCTGGGTTTGTCGCGGCCGACCGCTGTTCGCGGAAGGTGGCGGTTGCGCGTATCTTGGCCGCCTGATGCGGCTTGGAGATCGAACCGTGCCCGGAGTGGGGGTCTTCCCCTTCGACGCGGCGCTCTTGCCGAATCCAGAGCCTCCCGCCCCGGTTTCGCGGACCTTGATCCGCTCGGGCCTGCTCGGTGAGGCTGGTACAATCCTGCGTGGATATCATTCCAATCGCTGGGAATTGTTGCCGGCTCCTGAACCGGATGACTGCTCCGCTCGCTCCGGATACCTGACCGCCGAGCACGATGTCTGTTTCCGCCGTAATGCGATCGGCAGTCTCATTCATCTTCACCTGGCGGCCATGCCCCAGCTCGTGTCTGGGTTCGCGGGCCTCGGGCGGCGGGGACAGGCGGCTCCCCTCTTTGGGGGACCCTGACCGGATCAATCGGTCTTCCTGTCCAGGTGTGCCTGCTCCTGGTCGATCACCTTGACCAGGTTGTTCCGTTTGAGCGTTTGTTTCGCCGACTGAAGGAGTCGTCTCCACTTCGCAACCCGATCGGCCTGCTCCGTTGAAGGCCGAACCCGGAGCGAGAGGGAGCGAAGCAGTTCGACCGAAGGTTCCGAGCGGACGATCTCGGTCCAGATTGACGTGGCTTCCGCCCAGTCGTCGTCGTCCAGGGCTCGTTGCAGCAAGCGCACCCGAGCCGATTCGAGCCAGCGCTTCGCGGAAGGACCAAGGGAAGCCCTCGGCCATCGGCCGAACTCGTTTCGCAGGTCCTCAAACCGATTCTGCTGAGCCAGGGAATCGGCGATCAGCATGTCTCGAACGTCTCGCAGTGGGCCGTTGAACCGAGATCGATCGAAGGATAAGAGGGCGGTGATGGCATCGTCGGGGGTCGGCTCACCGTGTCGGGCCGCGTCGAGTGCGAGTTGAACCACCCAGCTCAGCACGGCGAGCGGATCGTCAGGCGCTGAGGGAGCGCTGGGGCGTCCGTAGACGGGCCACTCGGCCAACGGAGCCCATTGGTCGAGACGAGGGGCAGGCGGGTTCGGGTCGAATCGGAACAGGGGATCGCCCAGGTACGCCAATCGCCAGCAATTGCCGAAGGGTGGTAATTCCTCGGGCAACATCCGCACGGCCGCACCGAGCGGAAGCCCGCGGACCATGAGATCGACCAGCAGCTCCGGCGTCCGAAATGATTGCAGGTAGGGCTCGTGCGCGGAACCGAAGTAGAGGAATGCCCCGTTGGCCAGCCATCGTCCGGCGATGGTGTTGGAATCCGTCGGATTGGCAGCCGAGAAGCTGTGGACCTTGTAGACGATCGCGGGTTCGGTCAGGGGAACGTCCCAGGTCCATCCCGTCTGGGATCGACCGAGCTTGTACTCGCGGGAACCACCAGAGGAATTGATCAGCACCAGGCTGGATCGATTCACCGGATCAAACACCGTGTGCCATCCCCTCAGACCGGTCTGATTCTGGTTCCGTTGCGTCACCGGCATCAACGCTTTCAAGCGATCGGCGGCCGGGCCGTGCTGGTAATCGCCGAAGGGGCTTCCGGTGGTGTTGTAGCTATTGATCAGCGTTGCTCGATCGGGTTGGAGGAACAGGCTGCACATGGCGGCGTAGACCGAGCGGACCTCATCGCCGAGCAAACGGCCCGCAAACGCCCATCGAATCCGAACTTGGTCGGGCTGAGCGACATCAAGATGGCGTCCGATCAGGTCGTCGAACGCAGCCGGCCCGCCCTTGGCCGTGACCCCTTTGCCTTCGTATCGGTAGGGAATCTTTAGCGCCAGTGTGAGAAAGTCGCAATCGTCTCCAAGCCGTTGATATGAGGGAACGACCCGGCCTACGGTCGCTTGAAGCTCTCGAGCGAGTGCCTGCGCATCGGTGTTCGAGAGCATCGTGTCGAATTGGCCCTCCGCGTCCCAGCGAATCAAGGGTTGGAACCGGCCAGCAGCCAGAGCGGCCGCGCCCGGGAGTGATCGGGACGCAGGATTGGAGAGAACCACCCCTGGCGGTGGTCGTCGAATTCCGGTCGGTGGCTGGTCGCCGTCGGGAGCATCTCGATCGTTCCCGGACGTCCAGGCTCGGCCGACGGCCTTGGTGGCGGCGGACCACAAGTCCTCTCCTTCGACAGGCCTGGCCGAATCCGGAACGCGAACGATTTGAGCGGGACGAAAGGCGCGAAGGAACTTGGACGTGTACTCCACGTCCTCGATCAGGATCGGGAACCAGTGGTCGCTGTCCCAGGTGCCAAGCACCTTGAAAAAGGTGGCCGTGTTAGGGACGAGGCAGACAACGTCGACCACCTCGCGTCGTGGGCCGGTCCTCAATTCCCAGACCGCCGCGGCCTGTCGAAGTCGCACGAGCCTTGGATCATCGAGTGACGTGGCCGGCCTGGGGGTCTCGTCCTGAATTCCTGGAGCCGGCGCAACCAGCATTCCCAGCAGCAGGACGGCGAGCGGTCCCCTTCGCCATCGACTTGAGCGATCAACGGCCATGCATTTCCCTCCGAGGCGGGCACTCCTCCGATCCGCCTCCGCCTCCACATGGGACGTCAGCACTCGGTCGAGTCTACGCCATTGTTCCGGCGGTGTCCTGGCGTGGTGTTTGGGGAAACCAACCCCGCGTGGCAACTCACCGACGCGGGGCTGCGTGATCCCCGAAATTCGCGAAGGGGAATCTCAGGCAATCAGATCAAGCACCGGTTTTCCGAGACCGTCCTGGGTCACGTAGAACGGGCGTTCCTCCGTGATGATTCCGTACCGGGGAGAGATTCCGAGCAGGTGGCAGATGGTGGCATGGAGATCGGTCACGGTGACCGGTGGAGTGATCGAGGTATACGGTTTCTCTTCGGAGGTCTCCCCGTGGACATGGCCTTGCTTGACCCCACCACCAAAGAGCAGGACCGAGCCGGCGCCGGTGAAGTGCCGGTGGTGTCCGAAGTGGGCCAGTTCGTTGATCACGTTGGGCTGTTCAACCTGATTCGGCACGAGCTTGTCGGCTTTCCCCTCGACCAGAACGGATCGGCTGAACTCGCTGGCAAGCACGATGAGGGTTCGGTCCAGCAATCCGCGTTCTTCCAGGTCGAGCACAAGTTGGGCGATGGGAGCATCGATCTGTTGTTTCATCTCGGCGGCCCGCGTGTGGCCGTTGTCGTGCGTGTCCCAGTTGAGGAACGGAATGTATTCGCTTGTGACCTCGACGTAACGGGCCCCGACCTCGATCAATCGGCGGGCCAGCAGGCAACCGAGCCCGAAGCGACCGGTGTTGTAGGTGTCGTACGACGACGGCGGCTCGGTGGAGAGGTCGAACGCGAGCGAAGCCTCGGACGTGAGCAGACGGTCGGCGTTTTCGAGCGATCGCAGCAGCGACTCCTTCTGCACGTCGGCGCCGAAGGAGCGGCTGGGGCTGGCCGCCAGCAATTTTTGATACGCGGCGTATCGGTTTCGGAAGCGTTCTTCCGTCATCCCGGCCGGTGGGCGGACGCTGGCGACGGCATCGGTCGGATTGGGAACCCGAAACGGACCGAATTCGGTGCCAAGAACCCCTCCGGTCTGGAAGGCCTTGAGTTCCTCGGCCTCGCCATTGCCCTCGTAACGCTGGCCGATGTCGATATACGCCGGGACAGCCGGGTTGTTCGGGCCGAGCGCGTGGGCAATCCAGGCCCCGAGGTGAGGGGCCGCGACACTCACCGGAGGTTCGTAGCCGGTGTGCCAGTGGTACTGGTGCCTGGAATGCAGGATCGCGCCGAGGTCGGCCGCAATGTGAGTCTTGATCAGGGTGCCGCGATCCATGACCCGGCCGATGCGCTCCAACCCCGCACTGAAGGAAAGGCCGTCGACGACCGTCGGCACGCTGGGAAAGGTGCTTTCGACGTCGTCGGCCTTCATGCCGGGACGGAAGGGGGTGTAGCGTTTGGGATCGAAGGTTTCGGCATGGGCCATGCCGCCACCCATCCAGAGGACGATCACCGCGTCGGCCTTCGCCTGTTGTCGGGCCGTCTCCAGCTCGTCCTGACCGAGCACGGTTCTGGGACGTTGGGCGGCCAGGGAGGCGAGGGTTGCAGCACTGGCGGTCTTCAGGAAGTCGCGTCGGGAACGGTCGGAAACCATGAGCAATATCCCCAGCGTCTCAATTCCGGAGGCTTGGAATGCGTTGGGATCAAGGAATCAGTTGAAATTCCGGCAACATCAGGATGGCCCAGAGCAGGTCTTCCACTCCTTCGGCGGTCGGAGACGGCCCGAGCAGCTGTTGGGCGATCTCCTCCTCCTCGGCCGTCGGCGGCCGACCAAATGATCGGCGGAACAGGGCCTGGACGATGGCGTCGGGATCGCCGTCGAGGCGATCAAAGACGGCTTGCGCTCCTTCGGAGAGACGAATCGCAAGCGTTTCGCCGTTGGTCATTTCGAGGGCCTGAATGGTCGAGGCGAGTGAGTCGCGACGGGTGACGACCTGCTCTCGGTTGGGACGGCCGAGCGCGGCAAGCAGCGGGTCGTTAAACGTCAAGACGGCCCGAATGGGTTCGTTTCGTTCGGGGCTCGTTTCCAACAGGGTGGCCGAGAGGTCGATCCCCGGGTACGTCCGTCGCGCCAAGGGCAACACGACGGCATGGTTCCAGGAGGAATCGTCGAATCCGGGCTCGGTCCACGCTCCCTCGTCGGACTGCGACCAGAGCCAGGATCCATCGGAGCCCATTGCCCAGATCAGGTCAGACCCGTTGAAGCCACCGACCCAGGCGAGAAATGCCGCCGGATTGGGACCAGTCGCCTTGCGGACGCCTCGACCCCGCTCGGGGTCGGGCCAGTTGGTGGCCTCGGCGGCGATCACGTTCTCGCCCGGTCGGAGCAAGCTGCTGATGTCGGCGGCGACCGGGCGGCTCCAGTCGTCTCCGTGAGCGACCCGCTGGCCATTGACGTAGAGGACCAACTCGTTGTCGCAGGTGCCGGCGATGAGGGCTCGTTCGGGAAGCTCGTCCAGTTGGATGACCTTTCGAAGGAAGATCGTCCCGCCGGGGTCATTCAAGGGCTGATCGTGGTGCCAGATCCAGTTTGCCTGGATTTGAGGAGCGACAGGGGCAGAGGGTGCGTCTGCTCCTTGAGCCCTGGCAATCGCGGCGCGAACGGCCTGGAGCTGTCCTCCTTGACCGCGGCCATCGACCTTGAGCATCTCTCCCGAGGCGTCAGGCCAGGTGCCGGTGATGGTCGAGAAGGCGTCGAGGAACTCCTCGGCAGTCATGCGCTTGACCAGAGGACCCCGGAACGTGAATGCCCTTTCGGATTCGGGAGCCTCATCCTGTTGAGCCGCGGCGAGTTGATAGGCCCGAGAGGTCGCAATCAGGGCCATTGTCTGTTTCAGGTCGTGGCCGTTTCGGACAAAATCCGAGGCCAACCAGTCGAGCAGATCCTGGCTCCAGGGTTCCTGGTCGAGGTCATCAAGCGGTTCGACGAGCCCTCGGCCCATCAATTGGTCCCAGAGTCGATTGACGATGGTTCGGGCGAATCGCCCGTTCTCGGGCAAGACCAAGAGGTCGGCCAGCTGCTTCATCCGGTCGCTTCGGGGGGCGTTCGGGTCGATCGTCCCGAGTTCCGGATAGATGAAGCCCGGTTCGGCGAGCCGACCTACCGGACGATCACAGCGGTGGATCTCCAGCGACTCCTCGGTGAAGACCGCGGCCAGGGCATACGCCTCGTCGAGTTTCCAGTGGTTCACGAAGCTGTCGTGACAGCTGGCGCACTTGATGTTCGTGCCGAGAAAGACCTGAGAGACGTTCTGCGCCGCCTGCACCGGAGGGGCCTGACTAGCGTTGACGACCCCTCGCCAGATAATCCCCTTGGTAAAGCCTTCGGAACCCGGAACCGGGCTCACAAGCTGGTGGGTGAACTGGTCGTAAGGGAGATTCTCGTAGAGGGACCGATAGAGCCATTCGGTGATGGTCGAGCGGCCGTCGTCGATGAAGCCGGTTCCCCGGTATTCGTTGCGGAGCAAGTCGTTCCAATAGGTCAGCCAGTGATCGGCGTAGGCGCGGCGGTCGTCGAGCAGCCGTTCGACGAGCCGCTCCCGCTTGTCGGGGCGCCGATCTTGCTCGAACGCGTCGAGGTCGTCCGGATCGGGAACCAGGCCGACCAGGTCGAGGGAAACGCGGCGGTAGAAGGTTCGGTCGTCGACCGGTTGCCAGTCAATCGCTTCTCCCCGGTCGGCCAGGTGCTGGGCGATAAAGCGGTCGATGGGGTGGTCCGACGCGACCGCTTCGGAGGCGGGAGGGATTTCGGGCGTCCTGGGAGCGAGCGCAGCCCGTCGGAATCCGAGATCCAGATCGGCGGGCCAGGGGAGGCCTTGCTCGATCCAGTCGCGGAGCAGGGCGACTTCCTCATCCGAGAGGGGGTCGCCGTTGGCGGGCATCCGGTCGAGTTCGTCGTCGGAGGTGATCCGGTAGATCAGCTCGCTGTTCTCCGGGTCTCCCGGGATTGCGGCTGGGCCTCCCTCGCCTCCCTGGAGGATCGCCTCGCGATTTTCCATCGAGAAGCCACCCCGATACTTGCCCAGCCCGTGGCACTTCAGACACTTGCCTTCAATGATCGGGCGGATGGATTTCGAGAATGCGGTCTCGGCAGAATGGGCGTGGTCTGCCTGGGCTTGAACGGGACATTGGCCGCCAAGTCCCAGAATGAGGGCGACGAGCAGGCCGTTGCCGATTCGGAGAAAATTCTTCACCGTCGTACCTCAGTACGCAGTCTGCGGGCGAGGGGATTCGAGACGCCTCGACGAGAACCTGTCTCAGATTATCGTAGAGAAACGGAGGCGTCCCGTTCGAGCGAAAAATCGGCTGAGCAGCGAAGTCGGAAGAGAGTCCCAGGGGTTTGAGGGCCACAAGGGCAAAGGGATTCGTTGCCAGGAGGTTCAAGGGCCAAGGACTCAGTCGAGTTCGAAGTCGAAGGTATTGCTGCCCCGTTCCACGGTGCGGGTGAGTCCTGAAGTGGCCGGGTTCTGATACTTCTCGGGAATTTTTGAGGTTAGTTCGAGGGGTTCTCCGGGTAATGCCGAGTTCATGGCGTCGGGGTCGATGTCGGAGATTGCGATCTGGTATTCGCCAAGTTCGGCACCGTCGGAGGGTTCTCGGGTTTGGAGTTCATACGTTCCTCCCGGGCCGAGCGTACCGTTGGCATTTGGTCGGGCCGGATCAGTAGAGATGAACGAGATGGTCCCTGTTTCCAGCGGCTGGCCTTGATACGTGACCGTGCCTGAGACCCGGGCCATTTCTGGTCCACTGCTTCCACAACCTGCGGTCAGAAGCATCAGAGCAAGGAAGACAGCACCACTTGCAACACGCGGTTGTCCGAACGTGAACGCATTCACGAGCAATCGCCTCCCAGGAGATTTACGAAACCACCCTGGCCCTCATGAATCTAGGACCAGGGTGGAATCTGCCACAAGATTCCAGAAAGGACCGACCCAATGGCGTCAAGTCCTTCGCTTGCTTGGCTCGGTTTCACACCGAGAAGGCCACTTAGTAGGAATCGGCCGAGATGATCTCGCCCTGTGAACGGGTACTCAGTGCCTGGTAGATATTGAAATTAATCGTTTCCTTGATGAACTTCACCGAACCGTCGGCCATGGCGAAGTTCGCTCCACCGGGGTGGAAGCTTCGGAAACTGATTTGCCGGGTCCAGTTGTCGACCTGAGGCCAGACGCCGTTGGAGCCGACCTGTCGATAGTTGAGCGGCACGGCGGTTGAGCCAACCGATTGGTTGGCATGGACCCAGGAGTTCCAGCGCGTCACACGGCGAATCTGCTCACCGGCAAGGAAGGTGTTGGAGGTGCCGTCGCGAACGCTCTCGATCCCGACGTTCGCCCCCCAGGCCCAGAAGATGCCGCTGCCGGCGGTCGTCCCGTTCTGCTGCTGCTCGCCGGAGAGCCGGTTATGGCCCAGTTGGGGCAGCCGGCAGAGCCGGCCGGTATCGCTGCAGAGGATCAACTGGCCATTGCGCGGGTCGCCCAGGCCACCAGCGCAGGCCAGGCAGTTGTCACCCATGTTGCCGACATAAGAGGTCCCGGCGGCCGGGGAGTTCCAGATCTCGTCCGCATTGGTCGTGTCGATGTTCTCGCTGTCGTCGCTGGGGCAGATCAGTGAGTTGATCACGGTGACCCGAACCGTGGAGTTTTGCTGGCCCAGGTAGATGGGATTCCAGCGCCAACCGCCACCGAGGTTCTCACCCCACATGATGCTGAAGTTGACCGAGTTGTAGATCGGCTGCTGTTCCATCTGCGGGAGCAGCAACACGAGCCAGCTTGAATTATTCCAGGCCAGGCCGGTCGTCGGTCCGAAGACCGGGTGCAAGTACATGCCGGTCGGGAACTTGCCCACCTGGTCATGGTAGTTGTGCGCCGCGAGGGCGAGCTGTTTGAGATTGTTGGTGCACTGGGCGCGGCGGGCCGCTTCACGAGCCGACTGAACCGCCGGCAAGAGGAGTGCAATCAGGACGCCAATAATGGCGATAACGACCAGGAGTTCGATCAGAGTGAAGCCGCCCGAATTCGAACGCTTACGAAACCCATGGATCATGGCCGATTCCCTTGCTCTTGTGGAGAAAGGCCGTCAGGAGCAACGAATCGATCAGATGGGAGGGTCGACCGACGTTCCGTCTGATCGCGCCGTATCTCGAAAGGTCGCATCGCGTTACCACGATTGCCAGACGATAAAAAAGCTCGCTCCCCTGGCCTCGACTGGAAAACGAGAGAGAGGATATGTGTAACATGTGCCTCAACTTCGACCCATTGCGAATTAGACAGCAAGACGAACGGAAACGCAAGGGTTAAGCGGTTAAGCAAGGGTTCCTGGTCGAGCGCCGTTCGAGAGTCGAGAATGCGGTAGCATGCATAAATGTATGGATTCTTTCTGGGGCCGTTCAAACTGAGATAACCCGGTTCAGCGGTCGAGAAGCGAGGATCGCTGGGGCCGTCGGTCGAGGATGGAGAAACGGTCCAGAACCCGTTAGACTCAAGGGGAACATGGAACGGACCCTCGCGCCCCACCTTCCTGCGCCTGGTCCGGGTGCTTGCAATTGTGCGAGAGACGAGGAATCGAGATCGATGAAGAAGCGCGGCATCCTCAATCCGGCGATCTGCTCGTTACTGGCCGAATTGGGCCACCTCGACGAGTTGCTGATCGTCGACGCCGGATACCCGCTGCCGCCGGACGGTCATGTCATTGACCTGACCCTGACCCCCGGCATTCCCCGGTTCCTCGATGTGCTGAAAGCGATCGCCGAGGAACTGGTGATCGAGGCGGTGACGGTGCCGTCGGAGATTCACGACTACAGCCCTGAGATGTATCAGCAAATTCTTGAGGTTCTGGGAAACGACATCGACGTCGATGAGGAACCGCACCACGAGTTCAAGGAAAAAGGGCTCGAAGCCAAGGGAATCATTCGGACCGGCGAATTCACCCCCTACGCCAGCACCCGCGTCCTTTGCGGAAGCCCGTTCTGACAGGTGGCGGGTTCACCGATTCTCGAGCTGATCGCTCGGGATGCGTCCCGTGACGTGAGGAGTTTCCCGATCGACGTAACTCCTGGCGAATATGGGAGTTTGTGCGAACCTGCGCGGATCGGAACCTCCTGGTCGGACGGCCCCATGAGGCGTTTTTGCAACGTGGGTCGAAACGCTTGTCGCGGGAGTCGACGGATTTCGGTGTTCAAGGTATGGGCCGGCTGCTGCTAGCGCCCTGGCCCATCGTGACGATCGGAGCGGCTGTTGCTAGCACCCCGCTCCATTGATCGGTACTCCTCGCACACGACACACCCCCCGGCCGATCCGGAAGAGCGGTCGGGGAGTGGCCGTGTGTGTTTTGTTGGCTCAAGGACCAAGTCCAGAGCGATCGCCGTAGCGGAACCGAATCGGCCCGATTCCGGCGATGAGCCGTTATCGGGACTTCAACAACACGCGACGGAACTCGATCCGATAGCCCTCTGCTTCCAAACCGACGTGGCCGGAGCGAACCTCACAGGCATCCCACTCCGACGTGATGGCTCCGTTGACCCAGAGGGCGATCCGAGGTCCGTCGAAGGTGACCTCATAGACATTCCATTCTCCGGCGGGTTTGACCCGCTGCTCGGTCATCTCGTCGCGGGTCGAGACGCGTTGCACCTGACCATCGACGAGCGTTTGCGCGAACAGGAAGCCGCCGGACGCTCCCCCGGTTTGGGCCTGGTGCCAGAGGCTTCCGTCGTCGGAGTTGCGGACGTAGACGCCGGAATTGTAGCGGTCTGGCCCTTCGGTCACGGGCACGAAACGCCACTCCACGTGGAAGATGCCGTCGGTGCAGGGCTTGTCCCATCGAAGCCATTCATGGCCCTTGTCTCCGGTGCAGACAAGAATGCCGGTGTCCGGATCGAGCACCCACTGGGTTTCAGGGTCAAGGTTCCCCTCCGGAGGAATCGGAAGGCGGGTCCAGCCATTCAGATCGGGGCCGGCACCGGCGAGCAAATCGGTCCAGCCCTCCGGATTGTTCTCCAGCGCGCTCGGGGTGTCCTGAGGCAGCGACGAGAGAAGGGTCAGAATCGAGCCGAAGGTCAACGGGACGAGAATCGTCATCGAGCGGTTCCCGAATTGTCATGAAGGAATGGAAGGGGTGAAGCCTGGTGAGCCCTCCTCGCATTCGGCAGAGAAGCTGGTCAGAGGGATCGGCTCGTGTGGCCGATTCCGGCAGCGGCGACCGCCTGGGGGGGGCTCATGGCGACCACGGTGCCCCCATTCTCTCCGGCATCGGGGCCGAGGTCGATGAGCCAGTCCGCGGCGCGAAGCACTTCCGGGTTATGCTCGATCACAACCACCGTGTTGCCCAGGTCGGCCAGGCGGTTGAGCAAGCGGAGCAAGTTGGCCACATCGGCGAAATGCAGGCCAGTGGTCGGTTCGTCCAGGATGTAGAGGGTCCGACCCGTGGCGACCCGACCTAGCTCGGCGGCGAGCTTCACCCGTTGCGCCTCTCCTCCCGAGAGGGTGGTACTCGACTGTCCCAGCGTCACATAGCCGAGGCCGGCCTCGTGCAGGGAATCGAGCCCTCGGGCCACGCGGGGAACGTTGTCGAACAGATCGCGGGCTTCATCCACTCGCATCAAGAGCACTTCGCCGATCGATTTTCCTTTGTATCGGCATTCGAGCGTGGCCCGATCGAAGCGAAGGCCCCGGCACGATTCGCAGGGGATGTCGAGATCGGGCAGGAAGGTCATCTCGACGCGACGAACTCCCTGGCCCTCACACACCCCGCACCGCCCTCCCTTGACGTTGAAGCTGAATCGGCCAGGACCATAGCCTCGGACCCGAGCCTCCCGAGTGGTTGCGTACACACGGCGGATGTCGTCGAACAGGCCGGTGTACGTGGCGGGGGTCGATCGTGGTGTGCGACCGATCGGGGACTGGTCGATGACAATAAGCTTGTCGATGTGTTCGAGGCCGGTCATCGCCCGATGGGCTCCGGGTTTGGGGCCGGTCTGTTCCAGGGTTCTCCGAACGGCGTTCGCAAGGATCTCCAGCACGAGCGTACTCTTGCCGGAACCGCTGACACCGGAGACGCAGGCCAGGGTTCCCGTCGGAATCTCGACATCAATGGACTTCAGGTTGTGTTCAGTTGCTCCCAGGATCGAGATGGATCCAGGGCTCCGTGAGAGCCGGTCCCCGGACGACAGAGCAGGGGAAACCGCCCCGGTCAGATAGGGCAGCGTGACCGACGCTCCAGGAGCCGATTCGACCAGAGCTTCGGGGGGGCCCTGGGCCACGATCGACCCTCCTTCGGGCCCGGCACCGGGGCCGAGATCGACCAGCCAATTGGCGGCCCGGATCATGGATTCGTCGTGTTCGACAACGAGGACCGTGTTCCCCCGATCGCGCAGGTCGATCAGGCTCCGAATCAAGCGCTCGGTGTCTCTCGGATGGAGTCCGGCAGTGGGCTCGTCGAGGACGTAACAGACTCCGACGAGTCCCGAGCCGATCTGAGTCGCCAGCCGAACCCGTTGCAACTCGCCACCCGAGAGGGTGTCGGCAGGTCGATCGAGTGTCAAATAGTCGAGTCCGACCCGTTCCAGAAACGTCAGTCGGTTCACCACTTCGGCGATTAACGGCGGCCCGACGCGGTCGAGCGGCGGTTTGAACCGAAGCGACTGGAGGAAGGTCCGGCAGTGGTCGGCCGTCAGGGCGGTGAGCTTGTGAATTGGGGTGCCGTCGAGCGTGACGGCACGAGCCTCGGGGCGGAGCCTGGCTCCCTGGCAGGCGGGGCAGGGGAGTTCGGATCGAAAGGCGTTCAGCGCGTCTCGTCGGCGCTCGTTGATCGCATCGTAGACGGCTTGCAATTCCACCAGAATGCCACCAAAGGACGGCTTCCCCTTGCCGGTTGGGCCTCCCTCGAACAACCCTCGAAGACTGCGAGCCGGCCAGGAGGCAAGTGGGGTTTCGACGGTCAACGAATGGTGACTCAAGAATGCGAGAAGCCGCTCATCCCCCTGGACTTCGGCGCGAGATTTCGGCGGCAAGGCCTCCCAGGCCGCGATGGCTCCCCCAGCGAGGGACCGGGACCGATCCGGAACAACCAGTTCAGGGTCGAACGCCGAGACGGTTCCGAGTCCTTCGCAGGAGGGACAGGCACCATAGGGGCTGTTGAAACTCAAGGTTCGGGGTTCGATTTCCGGCAAGCCCAGGTCACATCGAGGACAGGCAAGACGGGTACTCAGGGAACGATCGATCCACGAGCCGTCATCTTGCTGGATCATCAGAATCAACGATCCGTCGCCGAGTGAAAGGGCCAGGTCGATACTGTCGGCAAGGCGAGCCCGGATCCCTTCGCGGACGACCAGGCGATCGACCACAGCTTCGATGTCGTGTGTCTTCGTTTTGGCGAGCTTCGGAGGCTCGTCGGTCAGTTCCAACGTCTCCCCGTTGACGCGAGCCCGGATCAGGCCGGCGCGGCGAATCGCTCGGAAGGCGTCGAGGTGCTGGCCCTTGCGGCCTCGGACAATGGGGGCCAGCACGATGACCTTTCGCCCTTCTCCGAGCCCAAGCGCCGAGCTGACCATCTGCTCGGCCGTCTGGGATCGAATCGTCTCACCGCAGTTTGGGCAGTGGGGGGTTCCGGCTCGAGCGTAAAGGAGACGCAGGTAGTCGTGGATCTCGGTGATGGTGGCGACGGTGCTTCGGGGGCTGGCGGCTCCGGATTTCTGGTCGATGGCAACGGTCGGCGGCAAGCCGTCGATCAGATCGACGTCGGGCGGTTCGAGCTGTTCGAGGAACTGCCGGGCATAGGCTGAGAGCCCTTCAATGTAGCGCCGTTGCCCTTCGGCGTGCAGGGTGTCGAAGGCCAGCGAACTCTTGCCCGATCCCGAGACGCCGGTTAGCACGACGAGCCGGTCGCGGGGCAAGTCGACATCGAGATCACGCAGATTGTGAACCCGTGCCCCTCGGACCAAAATGGCGTGTTCCGTTTCGAACTCGGCTCGGTCCGCTCGCCCGATCCGCTGCATCATCCGTCCGCAACTCCCGAAGGGCGATTGAACCTGACCCGGAAACGGTTCAGACTAGCGATCTTGGAATCGGGGCGGCAAGAGATTCGCCCGATCCGACCCCTGGTCGATCGAACCACCGGAGTCGACACCGTGACCGTGACGATCCGCCTCTTCGCCGTCGCTCGCCAGCGGGTCGGCGCTCCCGAGATTGTCGTCACGCTCGACGACCCGGCCACCGTCGGTGACCTGAGGCAAGCCACGGCCGAGCAATACCCGGATCTTGCGATGCTCTTACCCGCCATGATGGTGGCGGTTGAGAACGAGTATGTTGGTGATGACGCGACGGTGACCGAGGGCAACGAGATTGCTCTGATTCCCCCGGTCAGCGGTGGATCACCTGTGTCCGGGAGGCAGACGGTGGCAACGCCCTGAATCAAAAACTCCGTCTCCGGCCCTTTGTCTCCTCGTCCGCACCTTTGCCAACGCCGTGAAGTCTCATGATCGCCATTACTGACCAACCGATCGATCACGCCGCCGTCACCGAGCGGGTCCGTTCGACCCGAGCAGGGGCCGTTTGTAGCTTCCTGGGAACGACCCGAGAACTCACCGGCGATCGGACCACGGACCACCTCGACTACGAAGCCTATCCGGGAATGGCCGAGCGGACCCTCGGCGACCTGGAAGCGCAGGCCAAACGACGCTGGGATCTCATCGAAGTGGCGGTGGTTCATCGGGTCGGCCGCCTCGAACTGGGTGAGATCAGCGTGGTGGTCGCCGTCAGTGCCCCCCATCGAAAGGCGGCGTTCGAGGCCTGCCAGTGGCTGATGGATACCATCAAAGAGGTTGTGCCGATCTGGAAGAAAGAAACATGGGCCGATGGCACGGAAGAGTGGGTCCATCCGGGGCTCGGTCCCGAAACCGGTCGGACGGGTTCGTGAATTTCCGGCGGAGATCAGGTAGGCTCGATCGAACAGTCACGACTGCAGCCCGAACAGCGAGTTCGACGTCATGGGAACCGATCGGCTCATCGACCGCTTCGGACGGCTTCACAACAATCTTCGGATCAGTGTCACCGACCGTTGTAATATTCGCTGCACCTACTGTATGCCCGATCAGGTTCAGTTCCTTCCGCGGAACGAGTTGCTCAGCTTCGAGGAGATCGAACGCTTCGTCCGGGTCGCGACGACGCTTGGCATTACCAAGCTTCGCCTGACCGGCGGCGAGCCCCTCGTGCGTCGGGACTTGCCCGTCCTGATCGAAAAACTGGCCCGGATTCCCGGCATTATTGATGTCGGCCTGACCACGAACGGGATTCTCCTCGCCCCAATGGCCCAGACCCTCTATGACGCGGGCCTGCGACGGATCAACGTCAGCCTCGACACGATGGACCCCGATCGCTTCGAGCGGCTCACCCGGCGTCCCGGCTTTGAGAAGGTCATCGAAGGAATCCTCGCCGCCAAGGAGGCCGGGTTCGACCCCGTGAAGGTCAACGCCGTGGCAATCAGGGGAGAGACGGACGAGGATGTCGTTCCTCTGGGACGATTTGCCCGCGAGCACGGCCTGGAACTCCGGTTCATCGAATACATGCCCCTCGATGCCGGCAACGCCTGGGAGCGGGACAAGGTCCTCTACGCGTCCGAGATTCTGGATCTGCTCTCACATGCCTTTGGTCCCCTCGCCCCCGCTCCAGACCAGGATCCGAGAGCCCCGGCGGTTGACTACGATTACGACGATGGCGGTGGTCGCGTCGGATTGATTGCCTCCGTGAGCCGCCCCTTTTGCGGCAGTTGCAACCGTGTCCGGATCACGGCCGACGGGAAGCTGCGGAACTGCCTGTTCGCCCTCGATGAAACGGACATCCGCGCCTTGATCCGAGGAGGAGCCTCGGACGAGCTGCTTGCCCAAGCCCTTCGAGACAGTGTGGCCGCCAAGTGGGAAGGTCATCAAATCAATGCGGCGAATTTCATCAAGCCCGAGCGCTTGATGCACTCAATCGGCGGATAAGCAAGCATTAAGGTGAGGGTTGATCCGATGAGCCGAGCGTCGGCCTTCGTTTACCGAAGACCGCTCGCGGTGATGGGAGCACTCGCCGGAACCTTCGTCATCCCGGGGTTCCTCTCCTGGTGCGCCTGGGGAGGACGGGGTTTTGCCGATCTCGTTCTGATCGTTGCCTATGCGATTGTGCTGGGATGGCTGGGAACAGGATTTGCTCTCGCTTCCGGACACCGGCTCGTGCTGCTTGCGCTCTTCCTGCCGCCCATGAGCCTCGCGGTCATCGGGCTGGGAGTGTTTCTATATCCGGGAACACTCTTTCAGGTCTGGCCCCTGGTCGGAACGCTCATTCTGCTTGTCGCGGGAGGTACGTTCGTGATGCTCTGCGGAGTGGCGAGCTTCGGCTGGTTCAGCAGGGGCCGCGATCCTCGCGACGGATCGGCCCGATGACCCATTGGCCGCGATTTCGGTAGGCCCTGGGTTGAACCGATCCTTTTTTTTCTTCGTTTGGAGGACTCGCTTGGAACCGAACCGCACGGAACGCGACAAAATGCTTGCGGGCGATCTGTATCTGGGGTTCGATCCCGAGCTTGTCGCCGCTCGGCGGCGAGCACGGGTTCTGATGGCGGAATACAACGCTTCGGGGCCTGACGAGGAGGGGAAGCGGGAGCAACTTCTGAGGCGGCTGATCGGAACCGTCGGCAGCGGGGTGGTGATCGAGCCCCCCTTTTCGTGCGACTATGGAGAGTTCATTGAACTGGGAGAGGGTGTCTATCTGAATTTCCACTGCATCTTTCTTGACTGCAACTGGATCCGAGTCGGAGCCCGGACGATGTTCGGCCCCGCCGTGCAGGTGTATACGGCAACCCACCCCGTTTCGGCGGTCGAGCGACGCAAGGGGCCGGAGATGGCGTATCCGGTGACCATCGGTAGCGATGTCTGGGTCGGGGGTGGAGCGATCATCTGCCCGGGTGTGACCATCGGAGACGGTTCGACGATCGGCGCAGGGAGCATTGTGACGAAGGATGTGCCCCCGAACGTCCTCGCGGCGGGCAATCCGTGTCGGGTGATCCGGGAGCTTTCCGGAGAGAACGTCAGCGGCGCATCGGCGTCGTGAGGGGAAGCGAGAGCGTTGATCGGGCAACCTGGGAAAGACGCTCCCGTACGCAAACTGCTCCGAATTGGCGACTTGTGATGATCGGACTTGAGCCGGGACCGAGCGGTTGATATGCTCGGATCGCTGAACGTACCGTCTGAAAACGCCCCATCGCCGCGCACCTTTCCAGCCCGATCATGAACTCTGAAACCGGCGCACCCTGGTACCGAGACGGCTTGCGGTTCACCTGCACCCAGTGTGGCAATTGCTGTACGGGAGCACCGGGCTATGTCTGGGTGAGCGTCGAAGAAATCGAGCGACTGGCCGAGCGCACCGGGCTTTCGGTCGAACAGTTCGGGCAGCAGTACGTCCGACAGGTTGGCCGGCGCTACAGCCTGATCGAACGCCCCAACGGCGATTGCATCTTCTGGGACCGCGCCGCCGGTTGCACGGTCTACGAGGCTCGGCCGATTCAGTGCCGAACCTGGCCGTTCTGGACAGAGAACCTCGAAAGCCCCCAGGATTGGGACGAGGTCCGTCGAACCTGTCCCGGATCCGGTCAGGGGCAATGGTACAGCGTCGAGGAGATCGAGGCCGCCGCATCGCGGACGATTTCATGAGCACGCACGCGGTCCCCCGCGCCGAATCTGACCCGTGGATCGATCCCGACCAGGTTCGGGAACCGCTCAACGCGCTCTATGCCGAACTCGATTCCGAGATCGCCGCGCTCGGGCCGGTTTGTTTGCTCAGCGGCCGCTGCTGCCGGTTCCAGGAGTACGGTCACAGGCTGTACGTTTCTGAAGTCGAGGCCACGGTACTCCTCGCGGACGCACCACCCCCGAGCCGGCCGCTTGACGATGGTGCTACCTGTCCGTGGCAGGATGAACACGGTCGCTGCGGTGCTCGAGAGGCTCGGCCGCTGGGCTGTCGTGTTTATTTCTGCGATCCGAATTATGACGGACACGCGGAACTCTTGACCGAGCGATTTCTGGCTCGCATCCGGCTCCTGGTCGAGACCCTCGGCCTTCCCTGGAATTATGCGAGCCTGCATCATCACCTCCACGCTGCCGTGTCCTCGGGACGACGACGTATTGAGGTCGCGGATCACGGGGACTCCGAGGCAAAGGCTGACCGCCCTGATGCGGTTCCCGTCTGGGAAGCGCTTGACATTAGTCCAAGTGACCAATAAAGTTGAGCCGAACGTCCCCCTTGGGACCGGGCCGAGCTGCTCCCGCTGGAGACCGCCATCGTGACGAAGAAAGAGATCGTGAAGAAGATCTCCGAGGAGATCGGGCTGACGCAGCTCAAGACGAAAGAAATCGTTCAGCGAACGCTGGATGAGATCATCAAGACCTTGGTCGAGGAGGGTCGGATCGAGCTTCGCAACTTCGGCGTCTTCGAGGTCAAACGACGCGCTCCCCGCAAAGCGCGCAACCCCCGAACCGGAGACAAGGTTTCCGTTCCGGCCAAGAATGTCGTGACGTTCAAACCGGGCAAGGAAATGGAAGAATTGGTCCGCAAGATGGACCCTTCGAAACTTCCGCTGGAGAAAGAGGACGGAGATTCCGATTTTGAAGGTGACGGGTCTGTCGATCCGGGCTCGGGAACCCCTCGGGTGTCTTCATCCGCCGGGGTCGACGCGAAGCGCTGAGCGATTCGCGGCAACCGGACCGGGTCGAGTCGGACAAGGACGCCCATCGGGCGGTGGGCGTGCGTCGCGATGGGCGAGACCGGCTCCAGCCGGGTCGCGTCCCGATTTCGGAACGCCCCCACCGGACCGGCTCGGTTCGTGCCACGCGGTACGAACCGGGTGCAGGAGGATCGCCCCGGTCCGGTCGATCCCGAACGGAGGCGGGAGGTATCTCTCATGCGGAAACCGTATTTGGCCCTGGCCCTGCTGGGGGCGGTCCTCGTCACAAGCGAGGGTTGTGCGCCCGTCCCCCTGCCGCGCTACGCGGCCTATCCGCCCAGGCGAGTCGAGCAATTGCTCGTCGACTCGGAAAACCTGAGGCAAATTGGCGATGAGTGGGAACGGTTCTGGTTTCTTGACCAGCCGTCGCACATGACGCCCTTCCGGACGCACGGTGGCCTCGGTCCCTGATCGGACCAGACCGGGTTCACTTCGAAGCTGAGCCGCACACAACGACGGCCGGCAAGCCTTCCGATTGCTCGGAAGGCTTGTCGGCCGTTTTGTATTTGCCGCACGCAGCCTCAACGAAGAGGGACGGAGTCGACCTGCTCAGCGGGCGAATTGCTCCCGCTTCGCACGGACGGCAGCGTAGAGGTCGTCGAAGGACTGGGCGAATTTCTCGACACCGTCCTTCAAGAGAAAGTCGGTCACCTCGTTCAGGTTGATTCCGACCTCGGCAAGTTGCGCAACGATGCCACGGGCTTCGGCCATCTCGGTCGTCAGCGTGGGCTGATCGACGATGCGGCCGTGATCGCGGAACGCGTTGTATGTGTCGGGGGGCATCGTGCTGACGGTGTCCGGCCCGATCAGTTCGTCAATGTAAAGCGTATCCGGGTAGTTCGGGTTCTTGGTGCCGACCGAAGCCCAAAGTAGCCGCTGGACGCGAGCCCCCTTGGCGGCCAGAGCCTCCCACTCGGGACCAGAGAAGATTCGCTCGTAGGCGGCATAGGCGTTCTTGGCGTTGGCGATGGCCGCCTTGCCCTTGAGGGCTTCGAGTTGAGCCTTGCGGCCCGCGTCCGACTCCTTCGCGATCAATGCATCGAGCCGAGCGTCGACCTCGGTGTCGATGCGAGAAACGAAGAAACTGGCGACCGAGGCGATGTGATCCACCGGCTGGCCCGCGTCGATCCGACGTTTCAGGGCACGCACGTAGGCCTGAGCCACTGCCTCATACGCCTCGACACTGAACAGCAATGTGACGTTGATATTAAGGCCATCCGCCAGCGAGTCCTCGATGGCCGGGACGCATTCGGCGGTCCCGGGGATCTTGATCATCGCGTTCGGCCGGTCGAGGCGTTGCCAGTAATGCTTGGCTTCTTCCGTGGTCTTTTCGCGCTCGTGAGCAAGCAGGGGAGAGACTTCGAGACTTACATAACCGTCCAGGCCATCGGTTCGGTCATAAACCGGACGGAACAGTTCGAGCGCACCCTGAATGTCAGCGACGACCAGATTCTGGTAAATCGTGTCGACGTCGGCCCCATCAGCAACCAGTCGCCGGGTATCGTCGTCGTAGTCCGAGCTGTGGCCGATCGCCTTCTCGAAGATGGTCGGGTTGGACGTGGCTCCCTGGAGCCCATCGTCTTCAATCAGCCGAGCGAGCTCCCCCTGGCGGACGAACGCGCGGCTCATAAAATCGATCCAGACGCTTTGCTTCTGAGCCTGGAGCTTTGATAAGGGGGTCGAGGCAGAGGCGGTTGCCATGTTCGGAACACTCCCGGGCGCGAATTTCAACGAAGATCAGTTCCTCGGATCTCCTCCCACGATACCGCAAGAGAGGACCCGAGGCGAAGACCGGACGCGCCGAATTCCGACGGAAGGGATCGAGATGTGCCGATCGGAGCCGGCAGTCGCTGACCCGATTCGGGAACTCGAATCGGCACCCATTGATCATGAGACCGTGCAGGTCCTTGGCGCTGGCGAAGCACGGAGGACCCACACGGAGGGTGAAACCACATCAGCTCTGTGGATTTTCCAACCAGTAGAGTCCACTCTTGCCGGGGCAGAGCAGGTCGAGGTCGCCGTCGTCGTCAAGGTCGACGGCCATCATTTGCAAACCTGTTCCGGCGGTGCCTCGGGGAAAATCGTTGAGGGCGTTTCGATCGCCGGCGCGGTCGGGGGGAGGGGCGTCCGTGGCCGGTTCGCCCTGATAGAGCAATGATCGGGTCCACTGGCCCGCATCCCGATCGAACCGATAGGAGGCAATGATCGGCGCATCGGTATCTCCCGGTTCGACTTCATGGCCGTAGATCCGGGTGCCGGTGACCAGATCGTCCTCCTGTCCGTCGCCGTCGAGGTCGGCCCAAAGCAAGGTGTGGGCCTGGTGGATCGTGTCATCAATGAACATCGGGTCCGACCAGCTTCGGCGGCCTTCGGCGTCTTGCTGTTGCTTGATCCAGTAGAGGCCGTAGTTGTGGCCCATGCCGTAGACCACATCCCCCAGACCATCGCCATCGATGTCCTTGGCAAGAATCTGGATGCCGGTGGCCATGTCGTTCGGTCGATCCGCGTGACCCCCAAGCAGGGACCACTCGGGGTGGAAGGTCCAGGACTCGCTCAGTGGCGATTCAGGAGACTCGAACCAACCCTTCGGCGTGAGGATGTCGATCCGTCCGTCGCCATTCACGTCACCCGAGCCGACCCCGTGCCCGGCCTGTTCGGTGCCCAACTCGACCTTGGTCCACGAGGCGTTCGGCCCCGGATTCTCAAGCCGGTAGAACACCACCACGTTGACCGGATTCGGCAAGATTTCGGGCTGGCCGTCGCCGGTCAGGTCCACCATCCAGGCCGCCTCGCTCGGTCCTGGCAGGTCGATCTCGTGGTAGGTCCAGAGCGTGCCGGCCTCTCCGGGGTTCTCGACCCACCCCACATCGCGGCCGAAGTACGAGCAGGTGATGTAATCCATCAAGCCGTCGCCGTTGACGTCGACCGGCAACGTGGCGAAACAGTTGAAGTACGTGCCACGTTGCGTGACGTCTCGGACCTTGTACGAGGTCTGGAAATCGGGCCCTCGATACCAGGATTCACCGCAAACGACATCGAGAATGCCGTCTCCATCCACGTCGAAGGCGCCGGCGGCCTCGAACGGACTGCGGTCGTTGATCGTGTGCTTCGTCCACCCCGATGCATCGGTGGTCGTTGCGGGATTCGATGAACCGACCAGAATGGCCGTCACCATCGCTGCTTGCGAAATCAGAGCTGTCATAAGCGAAGTCCTCTCAGGTTGGTCTCCCTCATCGATCTTAACGGGTCGCCCGGCGCATTGCACCGATCGATTTGAGGAAGGAACGCCTTTCGTGGTGAACTCAAGACGTTCACCTGAACCTCTTGACGCGAGGGTTCTTGATCGTCGATCGACTGGCGAACCCGCTTGGCGAGGTGAGGGGCCGGTGCCGTCCGATTCCGGCGTTCTCGAAGTTCGTGTCCGCTTCTCTCGCCCGACTTGCGAAGTCTGGCGGCAGCGTGGTATTCAGGTTCGCTGGTACAGGGCGAATCCACCAGGGTAGCGTCCCGAGTCAAGGAGGAGCATCCTCCAAGAACTGCGGGTCCATGCCAACGCAATCAATCGACACGACGGAGGGGACGGCGCGGATGACGTACTGCCTGGGAATCATAACAAAGGACGGTTTCGTCGTCGCGTCGGATTCTCGGACGAACGCAGGGTATGACCAGGTGAATGTTTGCAAGAAAATGCACACATTTGAGAATCCTGGCCATCGTGTGTTCGTGCTGATGACCAGCGGGAGTCTTTCCTGCAGTCAGTCGATGATGGCATTGCTTCGTCAGGATTTTGAGCAGGGGATCGGCCTCGCCTCGTGCGAGACCATGTACGATGCCGCTCGGGTGGTTGGCGAGAAGGTGCGGCGCGTGGCCGAGCTGGATCGGGATGCCCTGGAACAGGACCAGTACCGGTTCAATGTCCACACGGTTCTCGCCGGGCAGATCCGAGGCCAGCCGCACGATCTTTATCTGATTTACCCGCAGGGAAACCCGCTGCGCGCCTCGGAGGAATCGCCCTATTTGCAGATCGGCGAGTGCAAATATGGTCGGCCGATTCTTGATCGCGGAGTTCGATACGAGCGCACGACCCTTGAGGACGCGGCGCTCTATGCATTGATCTCGCTCGATTCCACGATGCGATCCAACGTCACCGTTGGTCCACCGATCGACCTCTTGATCTACTCGCGTGACGAGCTCCAACTCCGCCGTCGGCGCCGCTTTTCCGAACGCGATCCGGACCTCGCGGCGATTCACGATCAATGGGAGCAAGCCCTGCAGCAAGCCGTCCAGGAGTTGCCGGGAATTCGGTTTGATCCCGATTCCTGAGAGTGATCGGGCAGACTCAGGCCCCCTCGTCGTCATCGTCCTCGGTGTCGTGGACTTCCCAGTTGAGGTCTCTGGCTGCGCGTTCGAGCAACTCGAGCGCGGGCGAGGGGTCAGACGCATCGATTTCGGCGTGCAAGGCCGCCAGGGCCGCGCCTTCGATCACGGCCAGCAGGCGAGTTCCGATCGCGTCGAGGATGAGCCAGGTTTCTTCCGGGTCGTCACGATCGATCAAGGGTGCGTGTCCGAGCTGTTCGAACCGTTCCTCCCATTCGCCCATCGATCGGGGAGGAGCATTCCAGGCGGGAATCAAAAGGCGCTCGATCACAGGAGTGGTCTCGTGGGACAGATCGTCTGGGAACACCGCTTCAGCTTACGCAATCAATGCTCCTGAGTCTTGAGAATCAAATCGACGGCGACCCGATTTCGAGACACAGCCAGTTCCCTGGAGGGCGTGAGTTGCCGACGAAATCCCCAGCGACGGCATTCCGGGGCAATGCGAGATTGAGTGGAAGGCTGCCGGCATTCTTGGAAGCAGAACTGGCAACTTCATTGATATTGAGGTGAAACGCATTGATTTGATGAGAATTCTCAATCAACATGGAGCCTGTTCCTGGTCGATGCTTCGGGTGCGACGTTTTAAGAAGTGGTCAAACGGCCCAGCACATCGGACCAGGGGCGTTTGATTGGTTAGAACTCTCCCCGTCCTTTCCGTGGTTGATCGACGTCCATTGCGGTCCAGGGTGCCGTGCGGGATGCATGGAGTTGATCCCTTTCCCCCGCCCGTCTCGCCTGATTCGGGACTGAATCGATGAATGCCTCGTCGGCTGGCTCGGGCGTTGTTCACGATTGGTTCAGGACCCGAGGGGCCCACTCGCGCCGTCGAAAGCTCCTGAGACCAGCCCTTGAGGGGCTGGAAGGACGGACGCTGCTCAACGGATCCCTCGATGTCGGCTTCGGTCGGCCTGATCTTCCTGGCAGGGGAACGGCGGTCATTGCCGACCTTGCGGAGATCAGGGACATGACTGCGCATCCTCTGGGGGGCGCAGTTGTTGTGGGCACGGTCAGTCGAGATGGCAACGATGATTTCGTCGTCGTCCGATTCGATTCGACCGGCCAGATCGATACGACCTTTGGCACGATGGGGACGACCGTCATTGCCTTCGACCTTGGCTCCAATGCGAGCGACCGAGCCCAGGCGGTCACGGTTCAGGCGGATGGTGCGATCTTGGTGGTCGGATCGGTGGAGCAGGCGGGTGGCCAGCGAGACTTCGGGATCGCAAGGCTTCTGGCCAATGGTCAACTTGACCCCCGATTCGGAACCGGTGGCCGGAGGGTCGTTGGATTCGATCGGGGTTCGATTGTGACTGAGCAAGACGAGATCGCCCGGGATGTCGTGGTTCAGCCTGATGGCAAGATTCTCGTGGTGGGATCGGTCGACGATCGCGGAGACAAGAACGATTTCGGGCTGGTCCGGCTGAACCCCGATGGAAGCCTTGATTCGAGCTTCGCCCAAGATGGCCGGGCCGTTGTCGCGTTCGATCTCGGAGCCTCGGTCGAGCAGCAGGATGATGATGCCACCGGTGTGGCGCTTATGCCCGATGGCCGGATCGTGGTGACGGGTTCGGTGACTACGGCGGAGCGGCATCGCGATTTCGGATTCGCTCGACTCTGGGCGGATGGTCGCCTCGATTCCTCGTTCGGCACGAACGGCCGGGTTGTGCTGGGGTTCAATCTCGGAAGCACGTCGGAACGCCGGCACGATGACCCGTCGGCGCTCGTGATCCAGCCTGACGGCAAGATCGTGGCTGCCGGCACCGTGCTGCGAGACAACTTTCGAAGCGATTTCGGCATTCTCAGAGTCAACGTCAACGGGTCTCCCGATGTGACGTTTGGCCAGAACGGTCGGGTCCAGGTCGACGTCGGGACGGGAGATCGGGACATCGCGGTCGCGCTGGCTCGCCAGGGGGACGGGAGACTTCTCGTCGCGGGAGAGGTGCAAAGCGCCCGGGGCGATTCAGACTTCGGAGTGGTTCAACTGTCCACCTCCGGTCATCGCGTCGACACCTTTGGGGTGAATGGCCAGGTGATCATCCCGTTTAATCTCGGACCCCGGCCCTTCGATCACGATCGAGCCCGAGGCGCCTCGCTGGACGGGCGAGGAGCCATTCTGGTTGCCGGCCAGGTTGACGATGGAAGTGGCGAGCTCCTGGCCGGTATCACCCGACTTTTTGTGGACCGCATCCCAACCAAGATCCTTCGAGTCGGCCCTGTGATTCCCAACGTCAGCCGCATCCCCTTGGGATCGATCGAGGTTCAATTCAGTGAGCCGATTGTTCCGTCCAGCTTCCAGACTTCGGCGCTCCGGTTGCGTCGAAATGGTCGGGACGTGACGCTTGGTTCCGGGGTCAGTCTGGCGATCTCTCCGGCGTCTCCCTCCGTTTACCGCATCAACGGGTTGTCGGACGCAACTGCGCTGTCTGGTGATTACGAGTTGCAGGTGGATGCCAGCGGAGTGCGTGATCTGGCCGGAAACCAGGGGGAAGGAAGAGCCTCGACCGTCTTTTCGGTCCGTCGGAGTGCAGTCCCGGCCGATTATGACGGTGACGGAAGCACGGATGTCTCGACCTACTCGGTCGTTGGTGGAAGAGGCCGCTTTGAGATCTGGCAATCGTCTGACCTGAGCTTCCGCATCGAGGAACTGGGAACGAGGGTCGATTTTCCCGTCGATGCGGACTTCGACGGTGACGGGATCATTGATCCGGCCGTTTTCGGCTACGACGCTGCCCAGGGATACTCCCGGTTCCTCTATCGACGATCGACCGATGGCGCAACCCGGTCGATTCCCTTTGGTGGCCCGTTTGACTTCCCGGTCGCGGGAGACTTTGACGGGGATGGTTTCACCGACATCGCCGTGTATGGCTACAGCCCAAACGAAGGGTTTAGCCGATTCGGCGTCCTGCTTTCTGACACGGGGCAGGCATTCAGTCGGCCCTTCGGTGGGCCGTTCGATTTCCCGGTGACCGGCGATTTCGACGGCGACTGGCGGACCGACATCGCCGTGTATGGCTACAGCCCGGTCAATGGCTACAGCCGCTTTGCCATCCTTCCTTCGGGGCGGAATGACCTGACGTTCTCTCAGGCGATCGGGGGTTATCCCGTTCCGTTCGGGGGCTTGAACGACTCTCCCGTGATTGGCGATTTCGATGACGATGGGCGGACCGACCTCGCCGTCTACGGGTATAGCCCCCTGAATCAGTTCGCTCGATTCGGGATTCTGTTCAGCAGTGGTCGGCCCACGTTGACCCTCCCGTTCGGAGGAGCGGAAGACGTGCCTGTTGCCGGCGATTACGATGGCGACGGTCGCACGGATCTGGCGGTCTACGGCTTCAGCCCCGACAACGGATATCATCGCTTCGGCATTCTTCCCTCGGGCGGAGCACCGGCGAGGACAGTACGCTACGGCAGTTTCGGGGCGATCGGCTTGCCTGCCTTCCCTGGTCTGTTTCCGCTTTCGGGAAGCTCCACCACGACGACGGGATCGCTTGCCTCGGCGAGCTTGACGGCATCTGGGCAGCTTGACCCGGTTCGAACAACCGAAGGGTCGAAACTGTGGGGGGCTCGCACTCGAAACCGCCCGTGGTGGTTCGGGGGTGTTTGAGGAGAAGCCCCGAAGCTCTCGGCCCACCTCTCGTTTCCGCGTCTTCGAACAGCCTGTTGATGGGAAATGAAGGGGAGCGCCCGACACGCTTGCCGAGCGCTCCCCCTTGGCTTCGAGGGTCAACGATTCAGAAGGCTAACATGCTCAGACCTTCGGCAAGTCCCAGGGTTTGCGGTACTCGTCCCGGAACAGATAGCCGTTGGCTTCTTCAGAGTTGGTGAAGCGTTCGGCTTCGCTATCCCACATCAAGGCGTCCTGTGTCCGGAGGGCGATGTTGCCGAGGTGCCCGACCGCAGAAAGCTCGTGGCCGTAGCGGAAGTTGCAGGAGCAGAGTTCCCGACTCTTGATCTTGTTGAGCCATTCCCGGTGGTGCCCCGGCGATCGCGGAAGGGTCGGCTCGGGCTCGACGATCTCCTCTCCGGGATTGGGAATGATGACGTAATCGTTGTAGTGGCCGTGAAGTGTTCCCTTGGTGCCGACAAACTCGATCCCGGACGACCGACCCCGGAAGCCATGCGGCGCACTCGTCTGAAGACTCCAGATGAGCTGCCAGTCGGTCGGGAATCGGTAGATGACTTCGAGCGTGTCGGGCGTCTCGCCGTTGTCGTCGAGGGCGTAGCGGCCTCCGCTGGCGACGATGAATTCCGGGGCCTTGGCCTTCATGCCCCAAAGGACCGGATCGACCAGGTGGCAGACGAAGTCGGAGAGGAACCCGCCCCCGTAGTCCCAGAAGAACCGCCAGCTGAAGGTGAACCGATTCGGGTTAAACGGCCGCTCGGGGGCTGGTCCGAGCCACATATCGTAATCGCAGCCGGCCGGGGGCGTGCCGTTCTCCGGCGTGCCCAGGAAGTCGCTCTTGCCGTCGCGGACCATCCAGACCCGGGCCTTGGTGATCTTGCCGAGGCAGCCCGACTGCACGATTTCGGCGATCCGGTGATAGTTGTCGGTCGCGTGGATCAGGTTGCCCATCTGGGTGACGCGCTGGTGCTTTTCCGAAGCCTGCGCCACGCGGCTCCCCTCGCCAATGGACCAGGCGAGCGGCTTCTCGCAATACACGTCCTTCTCGGCCTGACAGGCGAGAATACTCGGGATCGCGTGCCAGTGGTCGGGCGTGGCTATGACGACCGCGTCGATGTCCTGCCGGTCGATCACGCGACGGAAGTCGTCGTAAACGTCCGGACTCCCGCCAGAGGTGGAGACGGCCTCCAGGGCGTGCGGTTCGTACACATCGCAGACGGCGGCAATCCGAACGTCGTCGAACCGCTTGAACGTGTTGATCAAGCCTCGACCCATGCCTCCGGTGCCGATGAATCCGAGCGTGATCTGCTCGTTCGGCCCGGGGTGCCGGGGTCTCGGATGCGGCCTGGGGGTTGCTCCCGAGGCGACACCGGCGGCAAGGGCACCGCTGGCCAGGGCAGAGGAAGCAAGGAAATTGCGACGAGAAATCGGATCGGTCATGGTGGGCCTCCTGGGGGTAAAGTCGCCCCATGATCGCGCGCGAATTCGTCCGAGGAAACCCGCAACCGACCCGATCTTCGAGTGATCACCAACGCCGACGACTCAGGGACGATTCCCGCTCCTGCTTGTCGGAACCAGGGCGCGAAGGAGTTCCGGCCGCCAGCGACCTTGCTGGGGATCAAAGGCGCCGAAGCCTGAGCCGAACTCCCAGTATGCCCACGAAAACCCTCGCCGCTCGGCCTGCCTGGCAATGAACGCGGTCCATCGGGCTCGTGAGGCGAGATCAGCCTTGGAGTAGGCGCCGAACTCTCCCAGAACAATCGGCCGATGGTGCTCTGTTGCCCATGTGGCCACCTGGTCGAACGCCGACGTGACTTCAGCCCGTTCCGTGTTCGAGCCGTTCCAGGAGGTCCCGAGCCACGGATCGGAATTCTCAACCCATTCCGCCCCCTGGTGCGTGAACGGGAAGGGATCGTAGTAATGGAAGGTGACGATCAATCGGCGGTCGTCCTCCGGTAATTGCAACGTCTCCAGCGCACGGAAATTGTTCCAACTGGCAGGCCCGACGATGACGATTCGATCCGGGTTCGACGCTCGGATCACCCCCAGGGCCTCGACGAGCAACGTGTTCCAACGTTCGGCGTCGAGGTTACCGTGCGGTTCGTTGAGAATCTCGAAAACGACCGACCCGGGCAGGTTCCGATAGCGCTCAGCCACCTGCTTCCAGAGACCTAAAAACCGCGTGCGTTCGGCTTCGGGATTCTCGTAAAGCTCCTCGAAGTGGTGGAAGTTGATCACCGTTTGCAATCCCCGAGAAACCGCCTGGTGGATTGCCCAGTCCACGCGATCGAAAAACGCGGGATCAATGGTGTAGGGCGCCGTCCGTGCGGCATGGTTTGACCAGCGGATCGGAATCCGTACCGAGTCGAATCCGGCACGCTGAATCGCTTCGAAATAGGATTCTTCGAGAATGATTCCCCAATCCCCTTCCTGGGGGGCCTCCAGAGCATTGCCAAGATTGATCCCGCGCCCCAGGCGCCGATTCTGCTCGACGGCGGGGTCTTCGGCTCGAACGGTAAGGGTGGCAAAACTGGTGAGGGTGGCCACGGAAATGATGGTGACCAGTCGTGAGACGCGAGTCATCGACAGGGCTCCCCTGCGGGCCTCCGCCGGATTGTGAAGTCCGGAGGTTCGAGCGGTCTTGTCGCATTGCAACACGATTCGAAAGAAGTCGTCACACCGGGCGTCCCCCGGCCTTGCCAGGGCATCGACGGCGTGCTATGGTGCCCTCCACAATAGGTCAGAACCTCTCGTTGAGCAGGGGCTGTCCGGTTCGAATTCGTCTCGCGACTTCGGGGTGGTGCGATGGTCGGGATCGGGATCGCCGGCATCGGCTTCATGGGGATGATCCACTTTCTGGCAGCCCGTAAGCTCGCGGATGCCGGCGTGGTGGCCATTTGCAGCCGAGACCCCAAGAAACGATCGGGCGACTGGACGGGCATTCAGGGGAATTTCGGCCCGAAGGGTACGCAGATGGACCTTTCGGGAATCAGTGCGTACGCGGAATTCGACGAAATGCTCGCCGATGAACGCGTTCAACTGGTTGACCTCTGTCTGCCGAATGAGCAGCACGCCGACATGGCGATCAAGGCCCTGGAAGCCGGTAAGCATGTGCTCGTCGAAAAGCCGATCGCGCTTTCGACCGACGATGCCGACCGCATGGTCGCCGCCGCCCAAAAGGCGGGACGCTTGTTGATGGTCGCTCACGTCCTGCCGTACTTCCCGGAATTCGCCTTCGCGCGTGAAGCCGTGGCCTCGGGACGATATGGTCGGCTCAAGGCCGCGCACTTCAAGCGGGTCATCTCCAAGCCCGACTGGTCGAGCGGCGTGGCCGATTTGCAGCGGAACGGCGGACCGGCCATTGACCTGCACATTCACGACACCCACTTTATCGGGCTCGTGTGCGGCGTGCCGAAGGCCGTGCAGAGCAGGGGGGTGTCGGAGGATGGCGTGGCGCTTCACCTGACGACCCAGTACCTGTACGACGACCCCGACCTGGCCGTTTCGGCCGTATCGGGGGCCTTGAGCCAGTCGGGACGCCCCTTCACCCACGGCTACGAGCTGTATTTGGAAGGGGCAACGCTGGCTTTCGAGGCCGCGACCCTGGGCGATCAATTCCATCTGGCAATGCCCGTCTCGGTCATCTTGCCGAATGGTCAGGTCGAACACCCGGAACTGGGCAGTGGCGACCCGATCGACGCGTTCGCTCAGGAGATTGGAGCCGCGGTCGCCTCGGTGACCTCTGGAGTGCCTGCGGCCGAACTCTCGGGAGAACTGGCCCGGCAAGCTCTTGTCCTCTGTCATGCCGAGGTGGAGAGCGCTCGGTCCGGTCACCCCGTCTCGCTGTCATGAGACGGGCAGGGACGGGCCGATTGAATTTCATGACTTCGTCCGGTTCTCAGAAAGAATGGAACTGACTAGAAGTCGCCCGCATCTCGACCCAATTCAGCAGCAATCACGGTGGTCGGACTGCCGATGATTTCTTTCGCACAGGGCGACAGGATGTTGCCCGCGGCCGCAGCAGGAGGCACTGGCGATGCCGATGACACTCGCGGATTCGGAACTGATCCACCCGACGGCCGTCATTAGCGCCGAGGCCGTACTGGCCCCCGACGTCCAGGTCGGCCCCTTCGCGATCGTTGAAGGGCCGGTTTCCATCGGTCCGGGTTGTGTGATCGAAGGGCACGCCTGCCTGACTGGCCCCATGGAGTTGGGACGCGACAACTTCATCGGGCATGGAGCGGTGCTGGGGAAGGCACCCCAGCATCGTCGTGACCCCGGAGATTCCACCCGCCTGGTCGTGGGCGATGGCAACGTGATCCGGGAATACGTGACGATTCATCGGGGCACCTCGGCCCGAGGCGAGACCCGGATCGGACAGCGAAACTACCTGATGATCGGCTGCCACATCGGGCACGACGCGATTGTCGGAGACGGCTGTACCATCGTCAACGGCGCCCTGATTGGCGGGCATGCCGAGTTGCAAGACGGCTGTATCCTTTCCGCCCATGCCGCCGTGCAGCAGCATGTGCGAATTGGCCGATTGGCGATGATTGGCGGGCTGGGCTCGACCACCAAGGACGTCCCGCCGTTCGTGCTCTTGCAGGGATACAACGCGGTGTCCGGGCTCAATCTGGTCGGACTTCGCCGGGCGGGCTTCTCGGTCAAGGCCATCAACGCCCTGCGCGACGCGTACCGGATTCTCTACAAAGAGGGGCGAACGCGCACGACCGCCCTGGAACGAATCGAAGCCGATCTCGGTCACATCGCCGAGGTGTCCGAATTCGTCTCCTTCATCCGCCAGAGCAGTCTCGGGATCAATCCGGCCCGCGATGCCGACCGAATCCACCGCACCTTCTAGCGCGATGATCGGGACGGTGGTCTTGGGGAACGTGGTCGCCAGGGACTTTTGACGAGGATCGACGGAGATGACTCGTTGGAGGAACCGAGTCCCTGATTTACCCTGACCGAGGCAGATCAGGTGCTTCGGTTCCCCCCTCATGTGTTGGATCCGGTGAGGAAGGCGCCTCGCCGTCAGCGGGGTCGGTCCCCGTCTGCTCCACGAGCTGGGGTGAGGACGCTGAGGATTGCTCGGGAAGCCGAGCGATTCCCAACGCGGGAGGGGCCTGGCCGCGATCCAGTGCGTCTTGAATCTGGCGGTACTCGTTGGTGTCGATCTCACCGGCCTCGTACGCCTCTCGGAACAGCTCGGCCTGCTCGGCTTTGGAGTCGGACGATCGGGTCGTGAGCCGTCTTCGGTAGATGGTGATCAACTGAATTCCCAGGGCGACGATGACCAGAAGGACGGCCATCAAGAGCATTGCCTTGAGTAATTCCCAGGTCTTGGAATCGAATTCTGGCATCAGTCCGGGATCTCGATCTCAGGGACACTCTGCTCACCCCTCATAATTCGCACGTTGTGACAACTCGGCCCCTGGAACGCGCCATCGGGGGTGGTTGGCCTCGGGTGGGGTGGGCGATATACTCAAAATACCGCTTGCTGTTTGAATCGGCGAGGCTTTGCAACCGGGGATGGTCCCCGGCCGATTGCCCCTCCCGCCTCCAACCGAGAGAGGTGGCTGTTATGTCACGATTCCGGATCGGTCTCGTCGTCGCCATCGGACTTCTGGCCATCTCCCCTTCGGCTCGGGCTCAGTTCGTCCCGAACCTGCCTCCAGGGTTTGGTTCCGGGCAATTCGACCCGTTCAGTGCCTACTACGGATATTACCTCCCGCGGAACCAGGCCATCGCCGCGCAACTGGCTGGTGGTTCGAACGAAGCAATTAACCTCTATTCTCAGGCCCGACGCGCGAATGCCGAAGCGGCCCGTGCCAGTACGATCTATGAGATGGACGACCCTTATCGGATGGTTCCTCTTGAAGATCGCCCGTACACGCGCCCTCCGACCGTCCTCTTGCCTGGCCAGGCCGCTGGCCCCGCCCCAAGTGGGTATTTCGGCCGATCTCAGCGCTATTTCTACGGAGCCCGCACGGGTGCGCCCGGCGAAACTCGTGGTGCCTCCTCAGCTCGACTCCCACAAAGTCGTGTCGGGGGACGAATGGGCGGTGGCATGGGTGGGCGAATGGGCGGCGGCATGGGGGGACGAATGGGTGGTGGAATGGGTGGCGTAGGTCGAGGCATGGGAGGTTTCGGAGGAGGCTTCCGTTAATCGGAATTCCGGATTCCCCTTCCCGATTCCAGGTGGGAAGGGGAATCACCCGGGCTGGTTGCGTCGCCCCCCGGTCTGATCTCGACGAGTGGTTGTATCAGGGTTGTGGTCGTCGGGGCTTCTTGGAGAGGATATTCAGGCGTTTTCGAAGCGTCCTCCTGAAGCAGCGGATGGGGTTGGCATCATGGCGGATCATCTGAGACTTACCGCCGACGAACGAGCCGACCTCGTCGCCTTCCTCGATGGGGAACTGGCCGAGGAGCGAGTCCGAATCCTGGAGGAGAAGCTCACTCGGAGTCTCTCGGGGCGTCGGGAAATTGAATCCCTCAAATCGACCTGGGATCTTCTCGACCTCCTGCCTCGTCCCCCGGCCGACGATGCCTTCACGGAACGCACCATCACCATTGCTTCGGAGCGTCCCTCAGGAGACGACCGACTGGTTGGGGCGGCTCGGATCGCCTTCCGTCGCGTTGTCAGTCTCCTGATCGTCCTCGCCGTGCTGACACTGAGTGGTTTGCTCGGCTATAGCGCGACTCGATGGATCTGGCCCGATCGGACCGCTCGGCTGGCTCGTGATCTGACGATTGCCGAACGCCTTGACGATTACCAGGCGGCCGGTTCCTTCGAGTTTCTCCGACGCCTTGACGAATCGACCCTGTTCAAGGAGGCGTCGGACTGACCGCCGATGGTTGTGTGATGGTGCTCGGCGTGCGAACCCTTGTCGCGATGATGCTTTCGGCCGTGACCTTGCCGGTGGTGATTGCCTCAGTCAGCCCAGCCATCGATCGACTGGCTGAGATGCCACTCCAAACCAGGCGTGAGCTGTCCGAATCGCTCGCGCGCTTCGATCAACTGCTGACCACCGAGCAGCAGGCAATCCGGGAACTCGACCGAGAGCTCGCAAAGCTCGATCCCGAGGAACGCAAGCGCTACCTCGACCTGATGCGACGCTTCGGTGCCTGGTTCCGCAGGCTCGATGATGAGACCCGTCGCGCGTTTCAATCGGCCTCCACCGAACAGCGGTTTGAGATGCTTCGGGAACACCTCGGGCCCGACTCCTCTCCGGAGGCGCCCGGCTTCGATTTCGCGCTCTGGTTTCGGGCTGACACGTTTAATCCGATCCCGCTTTACGACGCCGTGACCTTGCTGCGGATTTGGGCCTTGCTGGACGATGAGGCACGTCAGCAACTCGAGTCCGCGCGTTCGCTGGATGAGACGATTGCGATGCTTCGTCAGTTTGCTCGTGAGCGGAACATCGAACACGCTCCAGCGGTGCGCGAGGCCTTTCAAACCATTCTGGAGGACCAGGGGAGGCTCGGTCAGCGTGGACTTCGGCTGATGCCAGAGGTCACCGACCTGCGTGCCTGGTTGCTGGATGGAGTCGATCCTCCCGGAACCCGGCCCTTCGGAGGCGGCCCCGGCACATTCGGAAGACGTCCTCCCGGGGCTCAGGGGCCTCAGGCCGAGGGAATGCGAATGAATGCGGCTCGGCTGAGCGCGGCTCGGCTGTCGATCCTTCGACTGGCCGAGCTGGAATACTTGCGAAGGCTTCGAGAACGCCCCGATGGAGCCTCTGCCGCCGATCTGGCGACCTTCGAGGCGCGATTGCCTCGGTGGTATCGTGACCTCCTCGACCCACTCCCTCCTGAGGTGGTTCGCTTGCGGGTGAGAGGGCTTCGGCAGCTTGCGGTTAGCGATCCGGATCTGATGCGGTGGTTTGAGCAAGCTGTTCCAGTCACCCCGGCTGGAACCCAGCCCAACAACTCGCCTTCCGAGGGGCGTCCCTCCCTGGTCAGACCGTTTTGAAGTGTCCGGAGCGGGGAGCGACCGTGTCCATTGTCACTGAGGAAGACCACCGCTGGATGCGGCTCGCGCTGGCCGAGGCGGCCCGAGGGCGGGGAGCGGTCGAGCCCAATCCCATGGTCGGCGCCGTGATCGTCCGCGACGGTGTGCTGGTGGGGGTGGGGCATCACGACCGTTACGGAGGTCCCCATGCCGAGGTCCACGCCCTGCAAGAGGCAGGCGAGGCCGCTCACGGGGCAACGCTCTACGTGACGCTTGAGCCTTGCTGCCACGAGGGGAAGACGCCCCCCTGTACCGAGGCGGTGATCGGTTCCGGCATTGCGAGGGTTGTGGCCGCAATGCGTGATCCCTTTCCGAGGGTCTCCGGCGGCGGGTTCGCCCGACTGTCCGACGCGGGCCTGACCGTGCAATGGGGCGTTGAGGAGTCGGAAGCCAGGTTTCTGAATGCACCCTATCTGAAACGGTTGTCGATCGGGCGGCCCTTCGTAACGGCCAAATGGGCCATGACGCTCGACGGGAAAACCGCCTGTCACTCGGGAGACAGCAAGTGGATCTCGAACCCGAGGTCCCGGAGCCTCGTCCACGAGGTGCGAGGGCGAATGGATGGGATTCTCGTCGGGATCAACACGGTGTTGCTCGACGACCCTGAGCTGACTGCTCGACCAGGCGGCCCGAGATGTCCGACCCGGATCATCCTCGACTCAACCGCTCGATTGCCGGTCGATTCGAAGCTCGTCCGGACCGCTCGCACGGTTCCGGTCTGGGTGGTCGTTTCCGAAGCAGCTCCACCGCAACGGGTTCAGGCACTCCAGGCAATGGGCGTTGAGCCAATTCTCTTGCCCGGCAGTGGGCCGATTCCGATTCCCGAACTGCTTGATGAGCTCGGTCGTCGTGGACTGACGAATCTCCTCGTCGAAGGCGGAGGCCGGGTCCTCGGCGCGTTCCTTGATGCAGGCGAGGTCGACGCTGTCGAGGTCTTCATTGCTCCAACGCTCGAGGGGGGCTCTCACTCTTTCACCCCCTTCCGCGGCGCGGGCGTCGCTCGAATGACTGAGGCGCTCCGACTCGCTCGACACCGCGTTTCCGTGCTGGACGGTGATGTTTCTCTAAGTGGACAGATTGTTCGTCCGTGGTGGGAACTGACCGACGGCGCTTGACCACTCGCACGGCTTCCCGATAATCTCAAAGGGTGGACTTGCCCGAAAAGGATGGTTTTGATTAGGCGAACGAGACTTTTGGGCGGCGCGATTGTGGTTATGGCCCGTTTCCGAAAATTCCAGCGGACCGATGCCCACGCCAACGGAACTGCAGAGCCAACTCGGTCCTCGGTCGCCCCGTCCCCAACCAGGAGGGTCCGGTCTGGTGCGGGAGCCTCATCACGACAATCCGTCACCCAAGCCTGCACCCAAGGCGGTGGTCGGGCGTTTGAGCCTTTACCTCCGGCAATTGGAAACGTTTGCCCGACAGGGACGGGAGACGATTTCAAGCAGCCAGCTTGGGAAGTCGTTAGGGCTCAACGATGCGCAAGTCCGTAAAGACCTGGCGTATTTTGGACAGTTCGGTCAACCGGGGCTGGGCTATCGCATTCCTGACCTGATCGCCGAGCTTCGAACGATTCTCGGAGTCGATCGCGACTGGCCGACCGCCCTGGTCGGGCTCGGGAACCTTGGCCGCGCCTTGCTCGGTTATAAAGGATTTCGGGTCCGACGCTTTCACATCGTCTCGATCTTTGACAACGATCCCAAGAAGCTGGGCCAGTGCATTGAGGGACTCACTGTCAAACATCTCGACGAACTTCCTCAGACCGTCGCGGCTGAGGGACTTCGGCTTGCCGTCATTTGTGTGCCGGCCGAGTCTGCCCAGCGCGTGGCGGATCAATTAGTGGCGGCCGGGATTCGGGGCCTGCTGAACTTCACTCCCACGGCGTTGTTCGTTCCGCAGGATGTCAGTGTCGTTGCGGTGGACCTGAGCGTTCAACTGGAACACCTGGCCTATTCGGTTCACAACATGCAATCATCCGGCCGAGAATCTGGTGACATCTCGGCGGCAAGT
Organism: Tautonia marina; assembly: GCF_009177065.1. NCBI lineage: Bacteria > Pseudomonadati > Planctomycetota > Planctomycetia > Isosphaerales > Isosphaeraceae > Tautonia > Tautonia marina. The sequence continues at coordinate 139,348 of NZ_WEZF01000010.1, read as the reverse complement.
TGAAGGATGAGGAGGGGTCGAACCTTTTCGACTCCCGCCTCATCTGATACACTGAGCCAGTCGGTTGAACGGCGTCAATTTACCCGGTGGTGAAATTGGTATCACAACAGGTTTTGGTCCTGTTTTTCCAGGTTCGAGTCCTGGCCGGGTAGTTTTCTCCACTTCTTTGGGATCGTTCGTGGCCTCTTTCTTGTTCGGCCGCGTTGCGGAAGGGTAACTCAGCGAATCATCGCTGAGCGTCTCGTTGCTCAGTCATTCATCGCATCCAGTTCGTCGAGTGAGAAGCGAACGCTGACGATGTACGGGGCTTCTCCCTCGCTCCAGTGGCCGTACGTCGTGGTGACGAACGTGCCATCGGGAAGGATTTCGACCCCGGGGTAGGCGCAGTCGGCGGCCCGGTAGTTCTTCATCAGGCGGACGCGATACTGGCCCTGACGCCCCTCCACGAGGTCATCGTAGGTACCGACCCAGCCGACCCAATCTCCCTGGGTCGGACTTTCTCGGGTGGTGTCTCGGAAGGAGATAAAGAGTCGTCCGTCGGGGGCGTACTTGCCCACGTGGCGGTCGCCGGTCAAGGCGCCGGGAAGCTCCCTGGGTTCGCTCCAGGTGGCCCCTTCGTCGTCGGAAAGGATCAGGAACGAATTCATCGTCCGGCTGTTCTCGCGAAGCAAGACGGCGATCTGGGAGCCGTCCGGCGATCGGATCAATCCGGGCTCACAGAGGTGAGCGGTCGGATGCTCGGCGATGACTTCCGGCTCGCTCCAGGTCAGACCGCCGTCGGTGGACAGCGTTTTGAAGACCTGGAACGATTTCCGCTCGCCGTCTCCTCGGAGAAACCGACCGTCGTCGTGGAAAAGGGCCATGTAGGAACCGTCGTTCAATCGTTCGACGGACGACATGGCGACGATACCCCCGAAATCTCCAATCGGCTCAAGAGGAGTCCAGTTCTGGCCGTCGTCCTCGCTCACCGCCATCCGGATGGGGTAGAGTCCCGAGAACAGGATGAGCCGTTTGGTCCCTTCGGAATCGATCACGCGATGGATCGTGGGGGTTTCCTGAGAGGTCGCCCAGTTTTCGGGGACCGGCAGGCGATCGGACCAGGATCGCCCGCCGTCCTCGCTCCGTTTCATGACGATTGGTCCTCGACCGTGCCCTTTGGGGTAGACGATGATCATCGTCTGGCCATCTTCGAGCAGGACGGTCGTGGGGTGGCCGAGATACTGACCCTGCTCACGGTCGACAACCACCTGGCGATCCGATTGCCCAGCCAGATCGATCAGCGGGATGTCGTAGCCGGGAGCCACGTCTGCGGGGTCGTCGCCTTGGGCCGAGGGGCTTGTGGTCAGCGTGACGAGGATGATCGGTAGAGACGTCAGGGCAGTCCGGTTACGCATGACCAGGTTCTCCGAAAGGTCTGGGGTGTTGATCGCGGTTGATCGTAGCTTGAGATGCGCGATGATCGCTACCAGCTTGTAAACTGCCTTGTACGAAACCTCGAGGAAAACGGTTTGGCTTCGTTTCGTCACCGGGGAGCTTGGGGGTCCATGACACGCCTCGAACATCTCACCCCCGATCAAGGGGCGCCGATCGTGCTGACCACGGCGCGGATCGACACCCCGATCGGTCCGCTGCTCGCCGGAGCAATGGATCAAGGACTCGCACTGCTCGAATTTGACGATTCTGAGCCCGACGCGGAACGGTTTCGAAATCCGCAACCCTCGGTACGAAAGAGACCGCGGTTCCTTCTCCAGAACGGCCCGCATCCGCTCCTGGAGCTGCTGAGGAGCGAACTGGCCGAGTATTTCGAAGGCCGTCGCGAAGGGTTCACAGTGCCCCTGGTTCTCGTCGGGACTCCCTTTGAACGCGAGGCATGGGACGCGTTACAAGCGATTCCCTATGGAGAAACGCGATCGTACGCCGAGCAGGCCCGATCGATAGGACGAGCGTCGGCCGTTCGCGCGGTGGGACGGGCGAACGGCCGGAACCGATTGGCGATTGTGGTGCCCTGCCACCGCGTCGTTGCCTCGCGAGGCGGGCTTTGCGGCTACAATGGGGGACTTTGGCGCAAGCGATTCTTGATTGATCTCGAATCGCGTCACGCGCCCGGAGAGGCGGCCCAGGCCGGGGCTTGCTGCTCGTAGGAGGTAATTTGGTTGTCGTGCTGAAGGGTCTCGCCGATGGCGTCGAGACCGAGAAGCAAGCGATGACGGTCCCCTTCGGAGACGTCAAAGGGAATCGCCCCCGGCGCGCCCCCTTGTGACGGGTGAAGGTGGATCGTCCCGGCCTTCAAGTCGATCGTTGCTGCCAGATCCGGGTCTGATCGGGAGAGATCGGCAATCGCCTGCCAGTCGGCCTCGGGCAATTCGATGGGCAGAAGGCCATTGTTGTAGGCGTTCCCCTCGAAAATATCGGCGAACCCTTCCCCCTTGATCGGGGCGATCAGGGCACGATAGCCGGCTTGCTGAACGGCCCAGACCGCATGCTCGCGGCTCGACCCACAGCCGAAGTTCCGGCCGACGACGAGAATAGTGGCTCCCTCGGCCTCGGGGCGGTTCAGGGGGAAGTCGTCGGCGAGCGGGCCGTGTTGCTCGGGGGCGTCCGGCTCGGGAGCGCCTCCAGGAGCATATCGTTTGTCGGCAAAGAGCAGGGGGCCGTATCCGGTCCGCTCGACCCGCTTCAGGTAGCGGGCCGGGATGATCAGGTCGGTATTCACGTCGCTCCAGTCGAGCAGGGCGACCTTGCCGCGGTGGGTGGTGAAGGCGTCCATGTGCGTCAGTTTCCCCCGTTCAGGAGCGTACGAACATCGGTGAAATGGCCCGCGACCGCGGCGGCGGCGGCCATGGCGGGGCTGACGAGGTGGGTGCGACCGCCCGGCCCCTGTCGGCCTTCGAAGTTGCGGTTCGAGGTGCTGGCGGATCGCTGGCCGGGGGTGAGCTTGTCGGGATTCATCGCCAGGCACATCGAGCAGCCGGACATCCGCCATTCGGCACCGGCCTCGGTGAAGATGCGGCCGAGCCCCTCGGCCTCGGCCTGGGCGCGGACGGCCTCGCTGCCGGGGACGACCATGGCACGAACGCTCGGTGACACCTTGCGCCCCTTGAGCACGGCGGCGGCGGAGCGGAGGTCCTCGATGCGGCCGTTTGTGCAGGAGCCGATGAAGACCACATCGACCGGGATCTCGTTGATCGGCGTCCCGGGCTTCAGGCCCATGTAGGCAAGGGCTCGCTCGGCGTCTTCGCGAGAGGCGAAGGGCACGTCGCTCGGGTCGGGGATCACACCGGTCACATCGACGGTCATCCCTGGATTCGTTCCCCAGGTGACCTGTGGGACGAGCGAGGAAGCGTCGATGGTCAGGTGCTTATCGAATGCCGAGGGGTCGTCGGTTCGGAGGGCCTGCCAGTCCTTGACAGCGGCGTCGAACGCGGCTCCCTTGGGGGCGAAGGGGCGATCTTCCCGGGAGATGAAGGCAAAGGTGGTGTCGTCGGGGCCGATCATCCCGGCGCGGGCGCCGGCCTCGATCGACATGTTGCAGATGGTCATGCGGCCTTCCATCGAGAGGGCTTCGATGGCCGGGCCATAGTATTCGAAGACGCTCCCGGTCCCGCCACCGGTGCCGATGGCCCGGATGATCGCCAGGATGATGTCCTTCGGTTCCAGGCCGGGAGCGAGCCGCCCGGTGACCTCGATGCCGTACGACTTCGGCCGGAGCCCTTGCCAGAGGGTCTGGGTGGCCAGAACGTGCTCGACCTCGCTCGTGCCGATACCAAACGCGAGCGCACCGAAGGCGCCGTGGGTGCTGGTGTGGCTGTCGCCGCAGACGATCGTCAGGCCGGGCAGGGTGATGCCCAGCTCGGGACCGACCACGTGAACGATCCCCTGGTGGCCGCTGCCGACATCGTAGAGGCGAACGCCGAACTCGCGGCAATTGGCGCGAAGGGCCTCGACCTGCCGGCGGGAGAGGGCGTCCTTGATGTCGAGCTGGTCGTCGGTCGGAATGTTGTGGTCGGGGGTGGCGAAGGTTAGGTCGGGACGACGAACCTTCCGGCCGGTCAGGCGGAGCCCCTCGAAGGCCTGGGGGCTGGTGACCTCGTGGACGAGGTGCCGGTCGATGTAAAGCAAGGTCGCGTCCTCGGTGGAGGTCACGACGTGGCGGTTCCAGACCTTCTCGAACAGCGTCGCGGGCATCGGGCGGGTCTCGATCGTTCAGGCTGGCTGGGGATCAGTGGCTCGGGATGAGCCGACGGACGGAGAACAACGAAGCCAAGAGACCATCATACCGAACTGGCACGAAGGATTCATCTAGCAGAATGAGTTCGGCGCTGCCGGGTTCGCGCACGACGACGCCGAGACGACCCCGAAGGCCGTCCCGGCGCGACGCTCAACCCAACGTTCGGAGGACCCGAATCAGGCGAGCCGATCAATATTGATCGGCGCTGATGACCTCGCCGCCTCGGCGGGTCGAGAGGGCCTGGTAGACGCCGGGGACGGCGGCTCCCTGGGTGTAGTAGGTCCAGCTCCCACAGGTCTGGGCCTGATGGCCAACCGGCATCAAATTCGCGTCGAGCGTCCAGGTGTTAATCGTTTCCTTGATGAAACGAACTGAGCCGTCGACGAAGGCGAAGTTGGCCCCGCCGGGGTGGTAGCTAGATGTTGCAGTCACGCTAGCCCAACTGAACCGAGTGTCGTTTGGCCCCGTTCGGGGAACATCGTTCGGGCCACCCTTATTGATCGGGATGGTCGTATCGAAGAAGGCGTCTTCCATCCAGCCGGAGTGCCACCAGCGATTCCAGTACTTGCGGGAGTCGGGCCAGAGTTCGCCGAAGGCCGCTTCGCTAAAGAGGAAGGTGTTGCTGGTGCCGTCCCGCACCTCGGCGAGCTTGACGGCGCTCCCGTCGAAGATCGTGCCGGTGGCCGTCCGGGTGACGGTCGAGTAGCAGGGGTCGAGGGTGTTGTAGCGGAAGTCGGTCATCCAGAACGTGCCGCGGTTGCCGACATAGCTTCGGGCGGCTTGCGTGAAGCCGGGCGGCTGGAAGTCGTACCAGGGGTGCAGCGGCGAAAGCGCGGAAACCTCCGGGTCGCTGGGGCACCAGAGCACCGAGAGGTTCGTCGCGGCAGCCGTGACGTTGGCACCGTCTCGCATCGAGAGGTCGAAATTATAGGCTTCGAAGAGTGAGCCCGCCTCCACGAAGTGGAGCATGAACGCGAAGCTGTTCACGCCGGTGTACCAAACATTCCCGCCGCCAGCCCATCGCTGGTTCAGGTTGCCGGGGGGAAGGCTGCCGTAGGTGCTTTCGTAGTTGTTGGCCGCAAGCGCCAACTGCTTCAGGTTGTTGACGCACTGGCTGCGCCGAGCCGCTTCACGGGCCGATTGCACGGCGGGCAGGAGCAAGGCGATCAAAACACCGATGATGGCAATGACGACGAGCAGTTCGATCAGGGTAAAACCGGCTCGACGCGGCCGGTTGAGTACGGCAGGGTTCATGGTTGCCTCGTGGAGAGCAAATGGGCGGAAGGAGGGAAATGATCTTCAGGGCAGGAGCAAGCAGGCGAGCATTGTCTGATGGTTACTTCTGACTGTAATCGACTTTGAGCTCTGCTTTTTCCTCTGCGGTGGGAACAGGGGGCTCACCATCGACCGGAGCCCGTCCTGAATCCGAACCACAGCCGGGGAGCAAGAATGCCAGGAGAAGGGCATTTGTGGTCAGTACCATGACCAGCAGCTTTTTGTACATCGTCGCTCACTCGGTCGCCGGAAAAAGGGAAGCTGATGATTCCAACGAAGGATGGCCGTCGCCATGCCTGAATCCGTTTCGAATCCGAAACCTGGACAAACAATTTATCCCGGCCTGGATGAGATTACCATGTTCAAGCCAGAATCTTGTGTGCAAACAGAGAAGATTTGTTGAAGGGGCCTCGCAACCAGACCTGTGCATGGGTTATTCAACCTGCGATCGGGTGGGTGAGGGCGAGCCTGATCAGGTTTGCAAGACCGGCCTGCAAGGGGGGCCGTTGGGTCCTTTCTTCACACGTGGCGAGGGTCGGAAGGCTGAATGGGGGGGCGAACCAGCCAACCGATCCCGTCTGCGAGGCCCGAGATCGATCAATTTTGGCCCGGATCGGCACCGAGCTGATCGAGGGGCGAATCATCGCCGAGCTTGAGCGGTTCGTCCGGGGATGCGGCGATCGGCGCGGGATCGTCGCCCCCACACCCCGCAATCATCACCATCGGCGTGATCAAGGCAAGCACGAGCGTCGATGTTCGCAAAATCGCTCTCATGGCGTCCATGATTCTTTCTGAAAGAGGTTCCCGAACTCAATCGAATCCCGTTCCGAAGGCAGACCGACAAGGCTCGGTTCGCCCTTCTTCGAGAGAATCACGAGGGTGATTCGATCGACGCGGGAAGGATCGAACACTGCTCCGAGGGCGAGTTCGAACCTGCGAGAGGCTCTGACGAGGAGGCTGCCATCCGATCGGCATGATAGCTCGACCGGACGAACGGGCCACTGGCGACGTCAAGAAAACCGAGGGAACGGGCGATTCGGCCCAGTTCGTCGAATTCCTCGGGGGGCAGGTAGCGCTCGACCGGCAGGTGTTTCGGCGAGGGGCGGAGGTATTGACCAATCGTCAACAGGTCGCATCCGACGGCGCGGAGGTCGCTCATTGTCTCGATGACCTCCTCGGTCGTCTCGCCCAGGCCCAGCATCAGACCGCTTTTGGTGAGCAAGTCGGGCCGTGCGTGCTTGGCGTACTTGAGGACGGCGAGGCTGACGGCATACTGGCTTTTCCGTCGCACATAACGCTGCAACCGAGCCACCGTTTCCAGGTTGTGGTTGAAGACCTCGGGGGATGCGGACAGCACGATGTCGATGGCCGAGGTGTCGCCGTCAAAGTCGGGGGTCAAGACCTCGATAACGGCTCCGGTGCGCTCTCGAACGGCCAGGATGCAACGGCGGAAGTGGTCGGCACCGCCGTCGGGCAGGTCGTCTCGGGTGACGGAGGTGATAACCACGTGCTTCAGGCCGAGCCGGGCACAGGCTTCGGCCAGGCGGTCGGGCTCATCGATGGCCGGGGCATCAGGCTTGCCTCGGGGCACCGAGCAAAATCCGCAGGGGCGGGTGCAGACCTCGCCGAGGATCATGAACGAGGCGGTCTTGCGGGTCCAGCACTCGGAGCGATTGGGACATTTACCCGATTCGCAAATCGTTTCGAGGCCGAGTTCCTCGATGAGCTGTGCTGTCGGTCCCATGCCGCCGGAACTCGGCAAGGGGCGTTTGAGCCACGAGGGAAGCCGACGATGCGGAACCTCCGCCACGGCGCGACCGTCGGGACCGACGATCGGCAAGGAGGGCATTGAGGGGCGATCGGGGGTTTTATCCGAGGCTTTGAGCGTAGGCATGCAATCGGGCCTTGCGGCGGACCATCGGGTGATCGGTGTAGACGTGATGCCGGCTCATCCCGAAAGTGGTCTCCAGGTGCCGGATCAACGATTCCCGAACCTTCGGCATCGGGGCGGGACGCTGTCGCTGGGCCTCGAGCGAGGTGAGCCGAAGGGAACGATCCTCGGGACCAGGCTCATCGAGAATCTGGAACGGCTCCAGAAACGGACCAACGTTCAGTGTCAATCCATGATAGGCAATCCATCGTTTCACGGCCACGCCGATCGACGCGACCCGAGCGTTGCCGATGAAGACGCCAGGTGCTGGGGGGCGGGATGTTCCCTTCAGATCGAATTCGGCCAGCAGGTCGACGAGTGCCCGTTGAAGTCCATCGACATACGCCCGAAGATCCAGACCGGCCCGGGAAAGGTCGAGCGTCAGATAGGCATTGAGTTGACCGGGAAGATGGAGCAAGGTGCCTCCACCTCGGTTTACCCAGCGCACTTCGATCCCAAGCCGTTTGAGTTCCTCATCATCGGCCACGATGTGCGCTCGGCTTCCGGATCGGCCGATGCTGATCGTCGGAGGGTGTTCGCAGAGCACCAGGGCCCCCGCGGCCTCCGACTCTCCCAGATCGTAAACAAGCCGTTGCTGGAGTAACTGGGCCTCGTCGAAGTCGATCAGGCCCAGGAGATAGACCTCCAGAGGAGGGGGGAGATCGGTCGCCATGTCCGGTCTTTGCACCCCTCTTGATGAGTGTCCACACGAGAGACGGTCAGTTGCCCCAGCGCGACGGAGCGTTTCGATTCGGTGTTTGCTGGGATGCGGGCTGAAAGGACCCGCGTCTCGGGTAACTGTACACCTCGACCTCCGACTCCGGCAAGGGCGATCGAGGGTGGACCCAGCCTCCGAATCAGACGCGCAGGAACCGGGATCGTGATGAGTTCTAAACTTACGCAATCAGGTGGAGCGACTGCCGATTCGGGAGTCCAACTGTCCGTTGAGAATCTGCGTGGCCCGGACCAACTTGCGAGGGCTGGGTGAGGGCGTCGTGTCGTTCTCCTGCTAGAATCAGAATAAGACACCCCGAACCCGAAGCACGGGATGACGGGGAACCGTCGACAGGCGGCGGGTTCATGAATCGGTCCCGGATCGAGCAGGCAATCGGCAATCCCAATGGGCGAGCAATCCGTTTCGAACGCAATCAATCCGATGGTGGGTGTCGTCATGGGAAGCACTTCCGACTGGGAGACGATGCGCCATGCGTCGGAACTCCTGGCAAGTCTGGAGGTTCCCCATGAGGTGCGAGTTGTCTCAGCGCACCGAACCCCTGACCGTCTGGTCGCTTATGGTCGTGAGGCCGAGGGCAGGGGACTTCAGGTGATCATCGCCGGAGCTGGAGGGGCGGCCCATTTGCCGGGAATGCTCGCGGCGGTTTCGGAATTGCCGGTGCTTGGCGTGCCGGTCGAGTCGAAGACACTGCGGGGGGTCGATTCGCTCCTGTCGATCGTTCAAATGCCTCGGGGCGTTCCGGTCGGCACCCTGGCCATCGGCGCGGCCGGTGCCGCGAACGCGGCGTTGCTGGCCGCCGCCATCCTCGCGAGGCAACATGCGAACATCCGATCGGCCCTTGCCGCGTTTCGGGCCTCGCAAACCGATTCGGTCCCGGAGTCGCCGGTATGAGTTCTTCTGTCGGAACCGAGATTCTCTTGCCTCCTGCCTCGCTTGGCGTGGTCGGCGGTGGCCAGCTTGGCCGGATGTTTATCCAGGCTGCGCAGCGGATGGGCTACCGAACCGTTGTGTTGACCGATGAGGCGGACGGGCCGGCCGCTCAGGTTGCTCATGAAGTGGTGAAGGGGAAGGACGACGATCTTCGGACGCTCCAGCGGTTCGTTTCCCGGGTTGAGGCGGTCACCGTCGAGTTTGAGAACGTGTCCAGCGCGGGCCTCCGGTGGCTTTCTGCTCGGATTCCGACCCGTCCCGACTGGCGAGCGGTTCGGATCAGCCAGAACCGCTTGCGGGAAAAAACGTTCCTTTCGCGGCACGGCCTGCCGACCGCTCCCTGGAAGCCGGTACGCTCTGCGGAGGAACTGGCGGTCGCGGTGGCTGAAGTTGGGCCGTCGATGATTCTGAAGACAGCGTCCTCGGGCTATGACGGCAAGGGGCAAATCCGGATCGACGAACCGGGCAAGGCGCTCGATGCCTGGGACGCGCTGGGGCGGGTTCCCTGTGTGGCTGAGGGGGTCGTGGACTTCACGGCCGAAATTTCCGTCCTCGTTGCCAGGGGGCGGGATGGCCAGATGGAGACGTTCCCCGTTGGCATGAACCGCCACGAACGGCACATCCTCGATTCGACCCTCATGCCCGCTCCGGTCGGGCCGATCGTCTCGCAGGAGGCTCGTGACCTGGCCCGAACCATCGCCGAGGCAATGGGGTACGTCGGGGTCCTTTGTGTCGAGTGTTTCCTGGCTCGCGAGGGGACGCTCAGAGTCAATGAGATCGCTCCTCGGCCGCACAACTCCGGCCACCTGACGATCGAGGCGGCGACCACCAGTCAGTTTGAGCAGCAGGTCCGGGCGCTTTGCGGATTACCGATCGGGCCCACGACGCTACGATCTCCCGCGGCGATGGTGAACCTGCTTGGGGACCTTTGGAGCGGCGGTCCGCCCGACTGGTCCAATGCCCTGAGAACCGACCCGGCCGCTTCGCTGCATCTTTACGGCAAAGGGGCCGCGCCGATGGGCCGGAAGATGGGCCACCTGACGATCCTCGATCCCGACCCCGAAACCGCCCTTGCCCGAGCCCTGGCGGCTCGCCAGGGCGCCGTCGTCGGGAATGTGCCGATCTGACGATCCCGATTCGATCCGGTCGCCGCAACGTGATGGAATCATGCGTCTTGCTGAACCCTGGTGGCTGATCTTGCTTGTGCTCGCGGCGATGCCCTGGGTCGCGGAGTGGGTCCGGCCGCGCGTGCAGTGGTCGTCGCTGAGGATCATCCCGCCACGAGCCTGGAGGCAAGGGGGGGCAGGATGGCTCCGACAGGTCTGTTTGGGTTTCAGAGCGCTGGCAATTGCGTGCCTGGTGGTGGCGATCGCCAGACCGCAGACGGTCGCCGGCCGGACCTTGATCGCCGGCCGGGGGGTGTCCATTCTCCTCGCAGTGGACCAGAGCCTCACCATGACGGCGGAGGATGTCCCGATCGATGACACCGCCTTCATCTCTCGACTCGAAGCCGCCCGAAGGACCATCGATCGATTCATTCGTGGCCGACCTGACGACCTGATCGGTCTGGTTGGATTCGGGACGTACCCGGACCTGATCTGTCCTCCAACGCTCGATCATGACGTGCTGCGTGCCCTCCTGGCTTCGTTGGAGCCTGCTCGCCCGGGTGAGAACGCAACGAACATCGGCGACGCCATTGCCTGGTCGCTTCAGGCCGTTCTCGACACGGAGCCGTCCGAGGGGGTGATCGTGCTCTTGACCGATGGTCAGAATGAGCCCGATGCTGCGGCAACCCCCGACTGGCTTGATCCCGATGAGGCCGCCATGCTGGTGCAGCGGCTGGGGGCTCGCCTTTACACCATCGGGATCGGGGCTCCGGGAGGGATGGTTCGCATCGACGTGCCGGGGACGGGGATTTCCTACCCCGAACAGCTTCAAGAGGGCTACGATCCCGTCGCCCTCGATCGATGGGCCGAACTTGGGAACGGCGCGGCGTTTTCCGCCGAAAGTGCCGAGATGCTTGACCAGGTGTTCGACCGAATCGATACCCTGGAAAAACGCCCGTTCACCGGCGAGATCCTGACCCGATACCGAGAGGAGTACTCGCCCTGGGTCGTCGCGGCCCTCGTCTTGCTCGTGATCGATCGGGTCGCTGTGGCGACCCGAACTCGACGATTGCCCTGAATGCGTCGATCGAACGGTTGCGTGAGGGGGGAATCGTCTTCGAGACACTCAAATTTGACTGACCCTCCCGGGAGCCTCGAACCGTTGGAATTCGCCCAGCCTCTCTGGTTCTGGTGTATTGCGGTCGTGCCGATGGTCGGAGTGACGGTTCTTCTCGCCGCTCGCCGTCGTCGATCGGATTGGAAAGCCCTTGCGCAGTCGGGACGCTCGCCGGGCGATGGGGGAGCCGCGTGGTTGCTGGCGATGTCTTTTTTCGTCGTTGCAATGGCCCAACCTCGATGGGGGCGAGAACCGGCCGTGCCGCTCCCCCCTGGGAGAGACCTGATCCTGGCCATCGACGTCAGTTGGAGCATGGCGGCAGAGGATGTGGTTCCCAATCGGCTCGGGAATGCCGTCCGGATCGCTGAGGAACTCACGCGAGTGATCGGCCGAGATTCCGGCGATCGGGTCGGGGTCGTGGCCTTCGCGGGCCGGGGAGTGATCCGTTGTCCCCTGACGTCGAATCTGGGAGCGGTTGTTGAGGTCTTGAAATCGCTTCGACCCGGTTGCGTCGAACCCTCGGGAACGGACCTTGGAGCCGGACTTGAAACGGCGCTCGACGCCTTCGACGACGAACCCCGAGACGGCGGCCGGATTGTGATGATGATCTCCGACGGTGAGGACCATCAACGGCGCTGGGAACGACAGGTGGAGCGAGCCCGAAACCTCGGAGTGGTCGTGCAGACAATCGCCCTCGGCGATCGCGACCAGGGCCACCCGATTCCGTTGGGTGCGGCCCAGGCTGAGCGTCGGCCGCTGTTCCTGTTCCAGGGCGAACCGGTCAAGACGCGACGGATGGACCGCGAACTCCGAGGTTTGGCTCTGGCCACCGGTGGAGCCTTCTTGCCGATCGGACTGGCCTCGGCAGACCTGACCACTCTGTATGAACAGCACATCCTTCCCGTGCAACAACGCTCCCGAGACGCCTTTCAACGGCCGGAACGGGCCGAGCGGTTCCGGCTGTTTCTTCTCGTGGGATTGGGGATTGGGTTGATCGGTGCCTGGCCCTGGCCGCGATCCATCCCGCGCCGCAAACCCTGGTGGACCTCCTGGATGGTCGTGATCGGGTTGACCACAGTCTCGCTGGGGATGGTTCAGGAGAACTCGACTGAACTCCGATCGGTGGCCGACGCCATTCGTACGGGGCGCCTGGCGTTTGAGCAGAAGGATTTTGCCGCTGCGCTCGATGCCTTCGAGCAGGCAGAGCGTCTCGCCCCTGAGCAGGCGGTTCCCGCGTACAACTCCGCGGCGGCTCTCTATCAACTCGGCCGATTTGAGGAAGCCCAGGCCCGGTATCGCGTGGCTCGTGATCGCGCTGATGATCGGCTCAAACTCAAGATCGATTATGCGTTGGGAAATTGCTCACTGGCGCTCGGAGAACTGCCCGAGGCCATCCGTCATTACGACGAATGTCTCACGTCCACCGTCACGGGCGAGCGTTACGATCGGATTCGCTCCTTTGCACGCGAGAATCGCTTGTTTGCCGTCCGACAATGGGAATCTGTCGAACCTCCGACCGAAAGCGTCCCCACGGATGGCCCTGATGGGACTTCCGGCGAACCCGATCAGGAACGACCTTCCGAGACCCCGGAGGAGCAATCTTCAAACGAGGTTCCTGGAGCCGATGAGTCCCCAGGCACCGATTCGACGGGGACCGACCCAAGCAGCGTGGGCCCTTCCGGAACCACCACGAGTCCCGGCACGGGCAATGCGTCGGGACGGCCCTCCCGCCGATCCGATTCTCCGGCCGATCGCCTCGCTCGCGCCCTTGATTCCATTCGAACGGCCCGAGAACGGCGCTTTCCCGACCTCCCGCGTGTGCCCGCTTCCCAACACAACGAACCCAACTGGTAACGCCCCTTGGGAAGAACACCTCACGGTCTCAAGATGATCAAAGGGATGCTCGATTCCGCACTCGTTGCCCGCGGGCAATCGCTGAGCGGTTGCTTCCGCAGAGCTTCTGGAGGGGAAAGTCCGTCGATTGACCGGCGCGTGTTCTGGTTGACTGCCTGGGTTCTGACGCTGGTGCTCGGTTCGGGAGCCTTCGCCAGTCAGGAGGGGCGGTTGCCCGTTCGATTCGAGCAGGTTCCAGAGGGACCGCATTACCTCGGCCAGGCGATCCCGGTTCGGCTTCTCGTGACGGCGGCAGAGGAACTCCCGGTGATCGACCTTCCCGAGGTCGACCAGGTGGATCTGATTCTGGTCGGGAGCGATGTGCGGCCGATCACCGCGGGAGCGATTGGGACGATGGTTCACGAGACGAACCTGTATCGTTTTGACCTCCTGCTGGTTCCCCGAGCGAGCGGCAACGTGCTGGTGCCGGCGATTCGGGCAAGGGTCGGTGATCGCCAGGGAGCAAGCAGGCCCATTCGCCTCAATGCCATCGTTCCTCCGGCTTACGGAAGGCCCCCGTGGTTTCTTGGCGGAGTCGGGCCGCTGGAGCTTGAGCTGATCGCGCAGCCTGAGGCAATCCGACTTGGGGAATCCTCCCTCGTTTCGGTTCGGATCAAGGGACAAGGTGCGTTCGGCTCAACGGTTCGGCCGACGCTCCGAGGACCGGACGGCGGAACGCTTCCCGCAGAGATTGAGCCGGAAACCTCCCTCCTCGATGTCGCTGCTCCCGCTCGAACGGTGACCGATCGCGTCCGCCCCACTGAGGCCGGAACCCTGCGGCTGGCCCCGGTCCTGGTTGCCTGGTTCGATCCCGAAACACGACGCTATCAAACGGTCAGTAGCACGAGTGTTTCCATTCGCGTGGAGGATCCTCCTCGGTTCGACCCTGCCATGATCGAAGTCGCGACGTTGGAGGAGGAGGAACCCCGGGCGATCCGAAACGACTGGAGTCGATGGATCACAGGGATCGGGATGGTGGGAGTCGGTCTGTTCCTGACGGTGATCACTGGGCGAACGGTTCGACGATGGAACCGATCACCGCATCGTCTGGCCGTTCGGGCCGCGCGAAGGATTCACTCGCTCGAAGGTGTGACACGCGCCGATCTTGCGGTCGGCGCGGTGGTCGGGTTTCTTCACCTGGCGATGGGCCGGCCGGAAGGGGCGTTGACGCCTCCCGAGGCTCGCGAGGCGATTGAGACCCTCACGAGAAACCTCTCGCTTGCCGATCGGGTCGGAGAGATGGTCGAGGCGTGTGATGCGATTCGATATTCCGGTCGGAGAATTGATGGTGAAGATCGGAGGCGACCTCTGGACGAGGCACCGGCGATCCTGAACGCGTTGGCTCACGCTCGACTGTACGAGGCTCGACCAGACACAGGACGACCGGCCACCGGCCACAATGAGCCGTCGGTCTGATGCGATGCAACGATGGGAACCGGGTGGGGGCCAAGAGGACTGACAGGCCCCCACGACAGTCGAGGGCCGATGCTTCGATCGCCTTGCGGATTCGATCCGCCGGATCAGTCATCGGCCCGAAGGCAAGGATCCCGAATCAAGGCGGCGATTGCCGCCAGGAGCAGGCAGGGTAGGACAAGGCAGGCAAGGTGATGGCTCAGAGGTAGCTGAACAATTCCTTGAATGCGCCACGTTTCTGCTGGGCCTTGCCCGAGGAATCATGAGCCTCGAACTCACCGAGCGGAAGCGGTGGAATGGTCCGATTCATCAGCATTTCGATGTTGGTCAGCGGTTCGCCCTGATCGGGGGTGACGAACAGGTACGCGACACCGTTCCGACCCATCCGGCCGGTTCGGCCAATCCGGTGAACGTAGTTTTCCGGATCTTCCGGGATATCGTAATTGATGACGTGGCTGATGCCGTTGACGTCGATGCCTCGACCGACCACGTCGGTCGCCACCAGAACGGGAATGTCTCCGGTCCGGAAGGCTTTCATGACCTTGTCTCGGGCGCTCTGGGGCAGGTCGCCGTGAATCACGGCCACGCCTTTGACCACGCGCTTGATCCGATCGGCCAGTTTATCGGCTCCGCGTTTGGTGCGGGTGAAGACGAGGCATTGCTCGGGCTGTTCCCGCCGGAGCAGGTGCAGGAGCAACTCGGTCTTCTTTTCCTGGTCAACCGTCACGTAGAACTGATTGACGGTCTCGGCCGAGGGCTCGTCTTTCGAGAGCAGCAATTCGACCGGATGATACATGTACTTGTCGGCCAGACGCCGGATTTCCGCGTCGAGGGTGGCCGAGAGGAGCAACGTCTGGTGCGGGTCGGGAACCCGCCGCAGAATTTTTTCGATGTCGGGGCGGAACCCGATGTCGAGCATGCGGTCGGCCTCATCCAGGACAACGTGAACCACGTCACCCAGGTAGAGGGAACCACGACGGATATGGTCGATGATGCGACCAGGGGTGCCGACAACAATGTCGACGCCGCGCTGCAACGCTCGCAACTGCTTCTCGATCGGCTGGCCGCCGTAGACGGCACAAATGGCCGCATCATGATTTACGGCGAGATTTTGCATCTCGCTGACAATCTGCTGGGCCAGTTCCCGGGTGGGGGCGAGGATCAGAGCTTGCGGCCCCTTGCCACGCGCTTCGAGCATCTCAATCAGAGGGATGCCGAAGGCCGCGGTTTTCCCGGTGCCGGTCTTGGCCTGGCCGATGACGTCATTGCCTTCAAGGGCTTCGGGAATGACGGCGGCCTGGATCGGGGAGGGAGTTACGTAGCGGACACGTCGCAAAGCGTCGAGCATCTCAGGGCTCAGCCCCAGGTCGGAGAAGCCGAGCTCGGGCTCCTCAACAGCTCGCTGAATCAAACAAGACCTCCTCGTGGGGGTGGTCAGGATCACAAAACAAGAGATGAGGCGAACAGTGCCCCATCGATTAGGACGGATCAACTCAATTCTTCCACACTATCGGGCCGGTGCGCGGCGGTCAAGGTGGTTGGTTCGGTGGATTTGCTCGGGGATGCCAGAACCTTCGGATCGCAAGGGTCGGCCTCTTGCGAGGCTGCTATCGGCGGCGATAGGCTTTGCAAGTGGTACGATGGATCCGCGCGAGTGGTTCAGGCCCGGCACCGGTTCGGGCCGAGTTGTTCGCTCGATCACATCTCACCTCGACCTTCTGGAGCGACCGCGCCATGGCCGACCAACCGACCCCCGGCGGCGATATTCAGCAGAAATATCGTCAGTTCCTCGACCTGTTGCCGTTGACGATCTCACTGGCCGGATTACCGCCCAGTGAGGGCCGTTTATTCAATGAGGAGCAAATTGAGGCGCGAGCGATCACGGTGCGCCATGCGTATCGGGTGGCCAAGTCAACCGTTCGGGACCTCTTGGGCGGGTCGTAAGAGGCATGAGCAGGGTTCCGCCTGGTTCCGGTCAGGAGGGCGGATTCCCCTGCTTCGGTACTGGCCCGTCGCCGGTGTGGAGCCGATATGAAACCCGTGGCGATCGCTGGTCGCGATGTGAGCCTCGTTGAGGGGATCATTCGCGAGAAGCGACCGCCCGGTGGTTTCCGAGACCGACTTCCCACTCGTGAAAGGCCGACCTTTGATGACGATGCACCCCCCGGGGCACCGGCCCCGTCGACGGATGCGCGCCATGCTGCTCGGGCTGGGCCTCGATGACTCAGATTCGGACGCGCCCCGTCGCATCATCAATGGCGAGCAATGCCTGATTGTCGGCGGCTCGGAACAGGCTCATGCCGAGACGCTTGAAATGGTGCTCCGGCTCGAAGCCGAACTGGAGCGACGCGGTCAGGCCCTCGGCGAAGTGTCCCCTGTTGATCTGGTCGATATCGCCTGGCGGATTGATTCCCCCGAACTGCACCGGCTTGCGCTTCGATTGCACTTCGAACTCCGCCGACGCGGGTTGAGCTTTCACGAAGCGACTCCCGAGCAGTTGACCGAACTCTCCCTCGGCGATGAGTCCTGACTCGTTTCGATCCGATTCGAGCTGATTGCTTGCTGCGACGGGGGAAACCCTGAACGAGGCCATTGCCGATCGCCATTCCCAAGTCCGATTCACTCGGACCGCGTGGCGATCGGTAATGGCCTTGCGTTTTGGGGCATGAGGTGCGTCAGAGAGTCTCCGTCTCTTCCAGACCGAAGAGCCGACGTGCGTTCCTGGTCGTCTGGAGGGCGAGTTCTTCCGCCTCCATCCCCCGAAGTTCGGCGATTCGGGCGCAAGTCCAGGCGACCCGGCCCGGTTCGTTCGTCTTCCCCCGGAACGGGTGAGGACTGAGGTACGGGCTATCGGTCTCGATCAGCAGCCGATCGAGGGGCATTCGAGACGCAACCTCGCGTAACGGGTCGAGCGATTCGTTCCGAAACGTGACCATTCCGGCGAACGACAGGTGAAGGCCCAGCGCCAGGAAGGCCTGCGCATCGTCCCAGTTGCCGGTGAACGAGTGCAAGATGCCCGAGACAGGTCGCCCCAGCTGTTCCAGCTGCGCGACAATGTCGGCCTCACACTGGCGGCAGTGGATGACCACCGGCAACTGACGTTCGAAGGCCAGGGTCAGGTGACGGTCAAACAGGTCTTGCTGGAGGGGAAACGGTGTGCGATCCCAGTATCGGTCGAGACCCGTCTCACCGATGGCGACGACCTTCGGGGCATCGGCCAGCTCGACGATTCGCTCCCAGTCCCCCGGCTCTGCTTCGGCCCCGTGGTTTGGCTGAATGCCGATGGCGGCGAAGATCCCTTGGTGGTCCCTGGCCAGGGACACGATGTCGCGTGACGACGCAGCCGTCGTGCCGATTGCCACGATCTGAGTCACACCATGCTCGCGGGCCCTCGCCAGAACCCCGGCAAGATCCCGGGCCATCCTTGGGTCGTCGAGGTGGGCGTGGGTGTCGACCAGGGGACCGAACGTGGCGATCGAAGATTCGGACAAGGCGTTAGTTCTCCCGCGGGTCGTCGATTCCGTTGGTCGGGCAACGCTCAAAGTAGCCGACAACCTCAAGACGATACCCGGTGACGCGGAACCCTTGCCGACCGAGCCGATGGGCCAGACCGGGATCGAGCGACTCGATCAGGTCCGGCACGTAAGGGGTTGAGAGGTCCGCCACCGCTCCCGAGCGGAGACAGCGGAGGTGATAGTGACCGTCAGCCCGCCCATCGTAGCGGGTTGAGCCCTCGCTCGACGGTAACTTCATGATCAGGCCCGCGTCGGCCAGCGCTTCAAGGGCGTTGTAAACCGTGGCAAGGCTGAGGTTTGGGATCGACGTGCGGACTGCCTCGAAGACCTGCTCAGCCGTGGGGTGGTCCTCGGAGCGGAGGAGATAGGCGTAGATCTCCTCGCGTTGGCGCGTCGATCGGCGGCCGGCCGACTCCAGGCAGGACCGCATCCGGTGGAGGTCTTCGTGATCCACAGCCATCACTTCACCGGGACGCCCGGTGTTTGGGGTCGATGGACGCTCGAACCGCCACGAGCGGGGACCATCGCCGGGCGCAAGCTCATCGACGACTATTGTTGGAATCAGGGATGATCTGTGTCAACCGCCGACGGACTGGGGAGGTTTCAGTCCGTCGGCGTGTCAGGAGTTGATGTCGCGTGATGGAGCCTTAGGCCAGCGGATCGTCCATCAAGGAATCGATGGCCGAGTCGATGAGTCCGCCCCGCTGCGATCGAATTGACTCGATCGGAGTGGATGACGCCGAAGTTCCCGAGTCGAACAGCAACAGGCCATCATTTCGACTGGACGATTGAGCCGCCACCGCGACCCCCGAGGCTTGATTTGGCAAATTTCCCGACGCCCGAAGCCGGAAGAAGAGCGGAGAAAGCACCGGCACGGCTTGACCCAGCGGGTGATTGAACGCGATGGTCTGCTCCGGGCCGTTGGTCCCACTGCGAATGGTCCAGACGCCAGTGGTGGGGTTAAAAACGGTGAGGTCGGGGTTCTGATCGCCGGTGTAGTCGGAGACGGCGGCGATCTCACCGGCATCGCCGAAGGTCGTGAGGGACCCGTTCGCAAAGTTTGGCGAGGGTCGCGCCGAGGGCAATTTGAACCAGTCGGCGGAACCGGGGTTCAGGTCGCTCTCCGACCGGAATGCCACAATATCGGCCCGCCCATCACCATTGATGTCGGCCGGTGAGGGCTGGTCGGCATTGCCGGACGCACCGAACAGAATACGGAACGCGTTGTTTCGACCGCTGAAGGTGGCATCGTTGGGGCTCGACGGGAGGATAAACCACTGTGCCGCATCGGGAACCCCTCCCGACACATCCTGCGGGGTTCGCACGGGGCGGAACGTGACGATGTCAGCCCTTCCGTCTCCGTCGTAGTCGTCCGGAGCCGGTAGGTCGGTGCCTCCCGGGGCACCAAAAACCACGTCGAATGCACTAGGGCCGTTCGACGGCAAGATGAACCACTGAGCTGCACCGCGGACCAGATCGCTGTCAGCGCGGAAAGTGGCAATGTCGGTCAAGCCGTCGCCATCGTAATCCGCCGGGGCGGGACGATCGAGGCTGCCAGGGCCACCGAACGGGACGCGCCGAAGCCCCTGGGTGGTTGAGAGTCGAATGATCCACTCGGTGGCATTCGGCCGGGAGCTATTGAACAGCCGTGCGAACGGATCGACCACGGCCACGTCAGCCTTCCTGTCGCCGTCAAAGTCGCCCGAGATGGGTATGACGTTGGGGCTGACGTTGGGAATCGAGACGGTCGACACCCTCGGAGTGCCGTTGTTCGTCAGTTGAAGATGGAACACGGCTGCGCCGGCAACCGGATCGTACTGATAGAGGGCAAGATCGGCCACGCCGTCGCCGTCGTAATCACCAACAATCGTCTTGGGATCGGGATCGGGATCGGGATCGGGATCGGGATCGGGATCGGGATCGGGATCGGTGATTTCCTGATAGGTCAATCTTGAAATGAAGAGGTTCTGTGCTTCGTTCGCGGGACTGGCAAGGGTCTTATCCGCAATCTGGAACTGGTCACCGAAATACCAGCCGGAAACAAGCAACGTGTCCACTTCGGGGCTTGAGAAGCCTGCGAAGACCGAGGAGGAAGAACCTCCAAAATTGTAGCCACGCTGGTAGATTCCATCTCCGTTGAAGATTGCGTAATAGCTGTTGGTTCCTGCTTCGACCTGACTTTGGGAAACGAAAACGTCTCCCCCGCCCGGAAGTGAGCTAAGATCGAGTGTTCCCTCGAAATTTCCGCCGACAATGACGTTCCCGGCGGGGTCAATCGCCAGTCCCCCGGCCCGAGCAGGGAAAACGGGTTGAGGATTTCCGATCGAATGAGCCCATTCCACCTGCGTCAGATCGGGGGTCCAGCGGCCAATGACCGTGTCGACGGACCCCTGACTCGTCAGGACGATCGGGGAATTCTCCAGCGCGATGGAGAAATTGAAATTCCCGGTCGCGACAACTCCCTCGACACCGGAACCCGACTCAATGAGAGCAACCTTGGACATCAATCCCGACCCATTGCCCGACAGGGTCGTGACATTTTGATAGGTCCCGTCGATGGATAGGCGCAGCAGAAACAAGTCGGTTGTTCCCGACGCGACCCGCTCCACCGAGTCCGGTCCCGGATCGAAGTCGACCGTTCCTCTGTAGGAACCAACCAGATAGATGTCAGAGGAACCAGACGCGATTGCTAGGTTCTGAACTCGAAGGTCATTGGTCGACCTCCTTGAATCGGACTCCAGGATCACAACATCGTCGAAGCTGCCATCAGAATTCAATGTGACGACGAACGAATCCCTATTGCCCTCGACGTTGGACTCACCTGCGCCGGGGTCGAAGTCGGTTGTGCCTCCCGTGAGGAGACCCGCGATCACGATGGCCCCGGTTGAGGTGACCCCCACGGCCTGCGGCAAGTTGTTTCCGGCGTTCCCCTCCAGGTCTCGGAAACGGGAAACCGACTGAAATTGCCCCAGTTCCGCGTCGACTCTCAGGAGAAAGCCACCGGCATCGAAGGGGGTGCCATTCGGAGCCACCGATCCATTGAGGTCGACCCCCGAGGAGGCAGATCCCACCGCCAGCAGATCGCCCGCAGAGGACAGGGTCATGTTGGTAAAGTTGAACGACTCCCCATCATCCACCTGAATCTGATAAACCCAGTTCAGCGTTCCATCGGCGGCATACTGAGCCAAAAATCCATCCGCCGGCCCCGACGTGTTGGTGAGCAAGTTGGGCGGCTGCGTGGCGACCGGGTTCAAATTGACCGAACCGTCGAGCCTGCCGGCGAGATACAACCGGCCTTGGTCATCGGTGAGCGAAGCCTGAATCAGGCCGCCGGATGAGAAAAACGGGTCCAGAGACGTACCGGAACCGACCAGAGCCTCGGCGAACTGGATGTTCGGAGTCTCTCCATTGAGTAGTGTTCGTTCTTCCAGTTGCTCTAGCTTGAACTTCTGCCCTGCTCGTTTCCGGATCACTCGACTCATTACCCCGGCCCTCTGGTTTGCTCGAAACGACCCTTCGTCCACCGAATGACCGCTGCTGGTTCCATCATCATCGACCTCCGTGCCGAGAAGACGATCCATGCTATCCAATCGTCCCGCCGATTTCCTCTCGACGTTGACCAGACACAACATCGCGAGACAGTCAACGCTGGTGTACGTTAGCCGATCTGGGGAGAATAGGCAAATGGCGTAAATGGTGTTCGGCGGGGCGCCTGGTTGACGTTTCCGGGGGCGAAGCTCATGCAAATCGGGGTCCGGAATCTCGGACTTTGAGCAAGTCGAACGGTTGGGAACGCCCGCTCTTCGGTCTCCGGGAATCGACCGGTGGTTGGCGCAACGTTTGGCCTGCGGAAGCTCCTCGGAGCCTCGCTTGACAGTGTCCTCGGATCATCGGTAGAGTGATTGGTGGGCTGAGGTTCGGATCGCGAATCTCGGTCCTGGGTCGGGGCGCATCTGGTTTCGGGTCACGTTCGCCGTGTCAAGGTGTCGTGGCAACGGTCGGGTGGCGATCACTCGACCCGGGGCCCGGAGCGGTCGAGGTCCTGCAGCGTCGCGCCAGCGGCGTTCGGTCGCGAAAGATTGGGGAGGGCTTTCGCGAGAAGCCCGGCCAATGTTTCGTACCGGAGGGTCGGGCTGCCCCTGTGCAGGCTGCCCGCCACTCGCCTCGGAGGAGTTGGATGAGCGTCGATCTGGTCCGGATTGTCGAGAGTATTCATCGGGAAAAGAATATCCCGAAAGAAGTCCTTTTTGATGGACTTCAATCGGCGCTTGCCACAGCCGCGCGCAAGCACTATCCGGACGCCCAGGAGATTCAGGTCACGATTGACCCGGAAACTGGCCGGATCGCCACCTTGAAAGACGGCGTGTCCGTTGAGCCCCCCGATTTTGGCCGAATCGCCGCCCAGACGGCCAAACAGGTCATTATTCAGAAAATTCGCGAAGCCGAACGCGATACCTTGTTCGATGAGTTCGAGGTTCTGCGGGGGGAGATGGTCACCGGGACCATTCAGCGCTTTGAAGGCGGGGCGGTGACGGTCAATCTGGGCAAGACCGACGGCTTACTTCCCCGGAGTGAGTCGATTCCGGGCGAAAGCCATCACCCTGGCGAGCGGGTTCGGGCGATTGTGCTTGACGTCCGCAAAGTCGGCCAGCGAGTCAAGATTATCCTCAGCCGCACCCATCCGGATTTCGTGCGCAGGCTGTTCGAGCTGGAAATTCCCGAGATCGCGGACCAGACGATTCAGATCAAGGCCCTTGCCCGGGAAGCCGGTTATCGGTCAAAAGTCGCTGTCAGTTCGCTCGACCAGAAGGTTGACGCGGTTGGCGCCTGCGTCGGTGTCCGGGGAACGCGGATCAAGAATATCGTCGATGAACTGGGGGGTGAGCGGATTGACATCGTCCGCTGGAATGAAGCCCTTCAGGTCCTGATTCCCAACGCCCTGCAGCCGGCGGAAATTGAAGAGGTTCTTCTCTGCAACCTGCTGGGCCGGGCAATCGTGCTGGTTCGGGACGATCAGCTCTCGCTGGCAATCGGTCGACGCGGTCAAAATGTACGGCTTGCCTCGAAGCTGGTCGGCTGGGACATCGAGATCATGACCAGCGAGGAGCTGGACGAGTTGATCGATAAGGCTGTCGGCCTCTTTTCGGCACTTGAAGGGTGTGATACCGACCTGGCCAACCGTCTCGTTGAGCAGGGGATTCTCAGTTACGATGACCTGTCGATCATGGAGATCGACCATCTGGTCAGTACGGTGGAAGGCTTCGACGAGCCACTGGCTCGAAGTCTGGTTTCACAGGCCGAACACCTTGCCGAGCTTGCCGAACAAGACGAGACGCCTCGCCGTAAAGGAGCAAGGTCCCTCGCAAGTGCCGCATCGGCTGAGCCTCGCGCCGAGCCTGTCGAGCCGATCGTTGAGCCTGCCCCTGATGACGAACACGAGCCAGCCGCGTCTGCACTCGATTCCGAAGCTACCGTAAGTCCGCCGGACGACTCGGAGGCTTCGGCTTCCGACGCTCCAGAATCCGCCGAGACGGGTTCCCAGGATCTCGGTGAGGCCTCGGACCCAACCGAAACCGCTGCGAGCTATGACTCGCACGATCTTGACCTGGCCGACGAGGCGGGTCATCTCGAGCATCGCGGTCACGAAGTGACCCACGCCCCGATTGACGACGAGGAAGACCCAGACGAAACCGACGTCCCCCCGTTTGAGATCCGCATCGGTCGCGTCGTGCCCCCCCCGGCCGAGGCTGAACCTGAATCCAACGCCCCGGCGGTGGACTCAGCGGAACGCCCGGCCTCCCCGCCCTCTGCCCCTGAACCCTCAACGGCCAGCTCGGCCGAGGTCTCAGGAGCGGATTCTCCGGAGCCCTCAGCTATGGACCGCGAAGAACCATGATCCCCGCGACGGTCCGGCCAAGACCGCCGCGTACCGGCCGAGTCGCCGCCCCTGCCGTTCCCTCCTCCTAATCCGCCTGTTCCGGGCTCTCCCGGCCAGCATGCGGCCCGGAGGTTCCGGAAAATTGGCCTGGCACGACCGGTCGGTCGAAACCACAATACCGACCGGGACATCCCGATGGGCTCGGATGTCCCAAGCCAGGAGGAGGAGCCGTTGTCGATTCGTGTCCACGCGTTAGCGAAAGAACTCGGGCTGGAGAAAGCCCAAGATCTCATCGATCGTATTCAGGAATGGGGCCTTGATGTCAAAGCGAGCCCTCTGGCAAGCGTCGGTGACGACGTTGCTCATGAGATCCGGCAGCGCATGATCGCATCGACCTCGGGGCCAGCCCCCCAAGCCGCACCAACCCCACCCCGGCCCACACCGGAACCGAAATCGGAATCGGCACCGAAGACCCCGACCGCGGAGGCCCCCGTCATCAGCCCGACCGCTGCCTCTCCCAAGACTGCGGCAGCCGACTCGCTTGATTCGGCTCCGCCTCAGGCATCCACGCCGCCGCAGCCGACCAAACCCGCCCCGGCCCAGGCCGACTCGGCTCAAGCGCCGGAACCGGCCTCGGCTCCCGTTCGTCCCACTCCGTCCGCTTCCCCGCCCGCGGGTCCTCCCGCATCCCGTCCAGCCCCCCCTATGTCGCAAACTCCTCCTGCGTCCTCTCAGGCCTCGAAGCAAGCTGGGCCGCTTGCTGGACATACCCGAGGCACGACTGTTCGTCCGGCTGGCCCTACGCCGTCGGCTCCTCCGACGGCCGGTCCGGCGCCGGATCAGCGTCCCCGCCCTGGCCAAGGTCCGCAGCCATCGCGGCCTCTCGATCGGAGTGATTACATCGGTCCCGCCGGGACTCGGCCCGGCTCGACCGGTCGGCCTGCTGCCGCTCAGCCCCCTCGTCGACCTGCCGGCGAATCGGGCGACACTTCGGGACGGCGTGAAGGCCCCCGACCGGGAGGACGCCCCTTGCCTCCGGTCGCGTCGGGCGGTGGACGCCCCTTGCCTCCGGTGGCTCCTCCCGGTGGACCCCCCAAGCGTCCCGCTGGTGGGCCTCGCCCCGCTGGTGGGCCTCCCGCCGGGGGGCATGTACAGCCCCAGCAGCGGTTTACCCGCGAAGAAATGCTGGAGATGATGCGGCGAGGGCAGCTTCCGACCGCTCCTCCGACCGGTCGAGACGCTGGTGCTCCCCGCGGTCCCCGTCCGGAAGGCTTGCCAACGGGTCCGCTGCCGACTGGCCCGACGGCTCGTGGCGGTGTCCCTGGTGCTCCGTCCCGGAAGTCCGGGGCCGATTTCGAAGAAGAAGAACGCAAGGGCAAGGGGGGGCCGGCGGGCCCCGGCGGTCGATTCGGTGGCGCCGCCGACCGTGCCGGACGGCGAAAGGCTCGTCAGGAACGGGCCAAGGATCGCGTGGTGTCTCCGGTTCCTGCCGCGGCGTTGCTGGATAGCGACGAGGACAGCGGTCGTCGACGCGGTCCGAAGCGCCACAAGAGCCGAGGGCCCACCGTCGCTCCGCGGAAGACCAGCGCCGAGATCGAATACCCCATCACCTTGCGTTCCCTCTCCGAAGCGATTGGCATTAAAGCCAATCAGCTCATGCGACGGATGATGGATCTGACCGGCCAACTCGTGACGATCAATACCTCGCTCGAAGAAGACGCCGCCATCGAACTTGCCATGGAGTTCGGCGTCGAGTTGTCGATCGCTCACGAAGAAACCGCGGAAGACGAGTTCGATCGTCTGCTTGAAGATGCCCGAGTCGCTGAAACCGCTCCCGAACAGCTTCAGCCTCGACCGCCGATCGTGACCATCCTCGGCCACGTTGACCACGGGAAAACCTCCTTGCTGGACTATGTCCGCAAGGCCAATGTCGTGGCCAGTGAAACCGGCGGCATCACACAGCATATCGGTGCGTATCAGGTCGATCACGACGGGCACCCGGTGACCTTCGTCGATACCCCTGGTCACGAAGCCTTCACGGCCATGCGAGCCCGAGGGGCGAATGTCACGGACATCGCCGTGGTCGTGGTCGCGGCCGATGACGGTGTGATGCCTCAGACCAAGGAGGCCATTGCCCACGCCAAGGCCGCCGGCGTGCAGATTGTCGTTGCCCTGAACAAGATTGATCTGCCTGGTGTCGAAGCCAACGTCAATCGGATTCTCGGAGAGATCAGCGCCGAGGGCTTGATTCCCGAGGAATACGGGGGCGACGTTCCCGTGGTCCGGACCTCGGCACTTTCCGGCCTGGGCGTCGATGACTTGCTGGCGACTCTGTCCACGATCGCCGAGGTCTACGAGTACAAGGCCAATCCGGA
Source organism: Tautonia marina (assembly GCF_009177065.1). Lineage (NCBI taxonomy): Bacteria > Pseudomonadati > Planctomycetota > Planctomycetia > Isosphaerales > Isosphaeraceae > Tautonia > Tautonia marina. The sequence continues at coordinate 112,952 of NZ_WEZF01000010.1, read as the reverse complement.
TCGGCCGGCGACGGGCACCTGCCTTGAGGCCGAGGTTTCCGAAGGCCGCGGCGTGATCGCCACCGTCCTGGTACAAGACGGTACCTTGCGGGTCGGCGACGCACTGGCGTGCGGGGAAGGCTTCGGACGCGTCCGAGCCCTCTTTGACGACAAGGGCCAACCGATTCAGGAAGCCGGACCTTCGACCCCGGTGGAAATCTCTGGGCTCGACGCGGTACCGACCGCCGGCGAGAAGTTCGCCGTGCTGGAAGATATTGGTCAGGCTCGCGAGGTGGCCGAAACCCGTCGCACCCGATCGCGAGGGGTCAACCTCGGTGAAACCAAAGCCGTCACGCTGGAGAATCTCTACAGCAAGATGGCTGAGCAGAAGATCAAGAGCCTGAACGTCATTCTCAAAGCCGACGTGCAGGGCTCACTCGAAGCACTGCTCAAGGAGATTGAGAAGCTTGAGAATGATGAGGTGCCCGTCCGAATTCTCCACAAGGGTGTTGGGGGCATTACCGAAAGCGACGTCATGCTGGCCGACGCCAGCCAGGCGATCGTGATTGGCTTCCGCGTCGCTCCGGAAGATCGGGCCGTGTCCCTCGCCGAGGAGAAGTCGATCGACATTCGTCGATATGACATCATCTATCAAGTTTCCGACGAGATTAAGCAGGCCATCGAGGGTCGACTCGAACCGGAGATCAAGGAGGTCCATCTCGGCCGGGCTGTTGTCCGCCAGGTCTTCAAGATTTCTCGGGGCGGTGCCGGGACGGTGGCCGGTTGCTTTGTGACCCAGGGAGTCATCGAACGCAACGGCCAGGCTCGTATCATTCGGGAAGGCCGAGAGATCTACAAGGGTGCCATCGAGGCCCTCCGACGCTTCAAGGACGATGTTCGAGAAGTCCGAGAGAACTTCGAGTGTGGTATCAAGATCGCCAAGTTCGACGATATCAAGGTGGACGACGTGATTGAAGCCTATCGGGTCGAAGTCATTCGTCGAACGCTCTGATTTCCCATGCTGCTTCTCACTTGGCCGCTCCCCGCTCGGTCCTTCATTGAGCCGTGCGGGGAGCGGCCGTGACGGTTCGTAATGGCTTGCGTTGAGTTCTTGACGAGTCCGATCGAGGTTTTGCTTCCATGCCCTCGCACCGCATTGAGCGTCTGAACGAGGCCGTCCGCGAGGTCGTCTCCTCGGCCGTGCTGTTCGAGGTGGCTGATCCCCGGGTCAAGGGGGTCACCGTGCTGGAAGCGGAGGTCGCTTCCGACCTGAAGCACGCGACCGTGTTCGTCTCCGTGATGGGAGACGAAGCCAAGCAACGGCTCGCGCTTCGAGGGCTCCAATCGGCAGCCGGTTTTCTCCAGTCGAGGCTCGCCGCCCGATTAAAGACACGCTACACCCCGATCCTCCGGTTCGAACTCGATCAAGGGGTCAAGAAATCGGTCGCCATGTCCCGTTTGATCGACGAAACGCTCGCCGCCGACCGCCTTGCCCGTGGGGAACGTCCCGAAGACTCGGAGTTCGATCCCGCGGACTCATCGCTCCAGGACCCTTCCGGTGACGAAGGCCAGGCAGCGACCGACTGACACGTGCAGACCACGATCTTCCTCTTCCTCCTCGACTGAACCCGAACACACACATGGCCGCACCCAGCAAATCGCAGATGCTCGACAAGATTCAGCCCTTGCTGGCCAAGCGCTACAAGCCCGGCTCGCGCGAGGTGAAAATGTCGGTGCTGGAAGCGGTTCTGTTCGGCATTTGCCACGAGAGCACGACTCGCGAGCAAGCCGACACGGCAATGAGTCGGTTTCGAGACGCTTTTTTTGATTGGAACGAACTTCGCGTGAGTTCCGTGGAAGAGATCCAGGATGCTCTCAACGGCCTCCCCCAACCAGAATTGAAAGCTCAGCGCATCCGTCGCTTCCTGCGTCAGCTTTTCTCGCGGACCTACAAGTTCGACCTCGATCACCTCGGCAAAAAGCCCCTGAAGGAGTCCATCAAGACGCTTCAGGAGTTCGAGGCCATGCAATCGGATTTTGTTCTGGCTACCGTCATTCAGCAAGCGCTTGGCGGTCATGCCATGCCGGTCGACGATCCGATTCGACGCTGCCTCGTCCGTCTTGGGTTTGCGGAGGAAGAAACTCCGGTTGAGTCAATTCGCGCGACCCTCGAACGAGCCGTTCCCAAAACTCGAGGTCCCGAGTTTGTGGACCTGCTTGAGGAACTTGCTCACGACACATGTGTTGCCGTTGACCCAAATTGTCCGGAATGCGTGCTGGTGAAGCTGTGTCCCACGGGTCAGCGGCAACTCAACCCTGACAAAGCGGTTCCCACCGCAGGGAGTAATGAATCGTCTGCCGGCTCTCGGCGTCGAGCATCCACTTCCAACGAAGGCGCTTCGAAGCCGACTCGCACACGCACCCCTCGCCCCAAGTAATCGGGGAGAGTTCCAAGCATGAGTCGCGGTCAATGACCCCACCCTGAGTGGGGTCTTTTCTTGCGCACTGCGCAACGGGTGAGTCGAAAGAAAAAACGAGAAAAATGGACCATGAATCTGGACGGGTTCGAGGTACGGACTACAACACCGTCGGCTGATCGTGAGAGACGTATTCGAGTATAAAACCTCGATCGCGATCCAGACAAGTTCCCGCATCAACACAACTCGGAGCTTTACCTATGCGTATGCTTGCCGCCCTGACCTTGTCGCTGGTTCTCGGTTCCTCGGCCATCGCTGCGGACAAGACCATCGTAGAAACCGCTGCCGGCAACGAGGCCTTCAGCACGCTGGTTGCCGCCGTCAAGGCCGCCGATCTTGTTGACGTCCTCTCCAGCGAAGGACCTTTCACGGTCTTCGCTCCCACGGACGAAGCCTTCGCCAAATTGCCGGAAGGGACCCTCGAAACCCTTTTGAAGCCTGAGAACAAGGAAACCCTGGTCAAGATTCTGACCTACCACGTGGTTCCGGGGAAGGTCATGGCTGCCGACGTCGTCAAGCTTGACGGCAAGAAGGTTGATACGGCCGCCGGTGCCAAGGCGACCATCTCGGTCGCTGGTAGCACGGTCATGGTTGACAAGGCCAAGGTCGTCAAGACCGACATCGAATGCTCCAACGGCGTCATTCACGTCATCGACTCGGTCATCCTGCCTCCCTCCGAGTGATTTGAAGTAAATTGATCTGAGATTCGATCACGAATCAGCGAAGCCCTCCGGCACATTACGTGTCGGGAGGGCTTTCGTCGTGAATCGCCCCCACTGAGACCTTGACGCGCAGACTCCGACTCACCGATACTCGGATGAATTCCTAAGCTCTTCAAACGGCGACCTGGACACGATCTCAGTTTGCATGGATCCTTCCATGAACCGTTTCGAGCCATGCGTTTGGATTCTCTGGTGCGGCAAATCGATCTTGGAACGACGCCCGAGTCAGCGTCATCGATCGAAACGTTTGCCGATTTGAACGACTCTGACCTGGAATTGCAACGTCTACATGCTCTGGCATCTTCAGATCGATCCCGCCCCCGGCCTGGCCGATTCCGAAGGCCGTCGGGTGTCGGCTGAGGCCGCCGACCTGGGGCTCGGCGGCTCCTGGACGATTCGCTCGGCTCGCGGATTTCTCGTTGAAGGCGAACTTTCGGAATCCGATCTCCGTCGCGCGGCCGAACAGGTTCTCGCTGACCCGATCGTCGAGACCTTCGCGATTTCCTCCAACCAGGAGGAACCGAAGGGGACGTCTCGTCCCGTTTTCGACAATGCCCTGGTTCACGTGCTGCCCCGTCCCGGGGTCACGGATCCGGTTGCGGAAAGTGCGCGGGCGGTTCTTCGGGATCTTGGCCTTGCCGTCGCTGAGGTCCGCTCCGTTCGCACGTACATGATCGAGGGACCAACCGACTCCCTTGACGCGTTGATCCGCCGAGTCCTGGCCAACGACGCCGTCGAACAGGCGATCGTCGGACCCTTGACACTGGATCATTTGGGTCAAGGGAGCCCTTACACGTTTTCTCGGGTCGATGTTCCGTTACGGAACATGGATGACGACTCCTTGATGCGTGTGAGTCGAGAGGGACAACTCTCCCTTTCGATCGACGAGATGCGGGCGATCCAGGCCCACTTCGTTGAACTTGGGCGCGAGCCGACCGACGTTGAGTTGGAAACGCTTGCTCAGACCTGGAGCGAGCACTGTTCTCATAAAACCCTCCGAGGTCGGGTCGAGTTCGAAGGCGAGGTGATTGACAATCTGCTCAAGCAGACCATCTTCAAGGCAACCAAGGACCTAGAAGCGGATGGGCTTGACTGGCTTGTCTCGGTCTTCGAGGACAACGCCGGAGTGATCCGGTTCGACGACGAGCATGACGTTTGCTTCAAGGTCGAGACGCACAATCACCCCTCTGCGATTGACCCGTACGGGGGGGCGAATACCGGCATCGGTGGTGTGATTCGCGACCCCATGGGAACGGGGCTCGGCGCGAAACCGATTTGCAACACTGACGTTTTCTGTGTCGCCCCTCCCGACACTCCTGTCGATGGCTTGCCGACCGGAGTCCTGCACCCGCGCCGCGTCCTCAAAGGGGTGGTTGCCGGGGTCCGCGACTACGGCAACCGCATGGGAATCCCGACCGTCAACGGCGCCGTTGTCACGGACGAACGCTATCTGGCCAACCCACTCGTCTTTTGTGGAACAGTCGGCGTTCTCCCAAAAGGAATGGCATTCAAATCCGTCAATCCGGGAGATCGAATTGTCGCCGTTGGTGGCAAGACCGGACGCGACGGCATTCATGGCGCGACGTTCAGTTCGGCTGAATTGACCGGAGAGAGCGAGCAACTCTCTGGTGGAGCCGTGCAGATTGGCAACGCCATCACCGAAAAGATGGTCCTCGATGCCCTGCTGCAAGCCCGATCCCAAGGGCTTTATCGCGCGATTACCGATTGTGGAGCGGGCGGATTCAGCTCGGCCGTCGGAGAAATGGGGGCGGAACTCGGAGCCGAGGTCGATCTGGAGCGGGCGCCCCTCAAATACGAAGGGCTTTCGTATACCGAGATCTGGATTTCCGAGGCTCAGGAGCGGATGGTTCTTGCCGTCCCACCAGAACATCTCGACGCGTTGGTTTCGCTTTGCGCCTCCGAGGGGGTCGAGGCCACCGATCTTGGGCAGTTTGTGGATACTGGTCGGTTAACCCTGCGCTATCACGGAGAGGTTGTTGGCGATCTCTCGATGCACTTCCTCCACGAGGGTCGGCCCAAGGTCACGCGCAAGGCGGCCTTCACTCCTCCAGTCGAGACCGCTCTCTCGCTTCCGGAGCGAGACCAGTATACCGCCGAGCTTCTCGCCCTCTTGCATGACTGGGAGATCTGTTCGAAGGAATGGATCGTTCGACAGTACGACCACGAGGTGCAAGGCCGAACCGTGATCAAACCACTGGTCGGCGAACATGAGGAAGGGCCTGGAAATGCCTCGGTGGTCTTGCCCGTTCGCGGCTCGCTGCGAGGACTCGCGGTGGGGTGCGGCCTGAACCCAAGGTATGGCGATCTCGATCCCTACGCCATGGCCGGCTGTGTGATCGACGAGGCGATTCGAAATGTGGTTGCCGTCGGTGCCGATCCCGATCGGATCGCGTTGCTCGACAACTTCTGCTGGGGTAACCCAGAACGGCCCGAAACGCTTGGCTCACTCGTTCTGGCTGCGCAGGCGTGTCACGATTTAGCGCTTTCGTATCGAACTCCCTTTATTTCTGGGAAGGATAGTCTTTACAACGAATACACGCATGAGGGGGAAAGTCTTGCAATTCCTCCCACGCTGCTCATCTCTGCAATCGGCCAGGTTCCCGACGTGCGTCAGTGTCTGACGATGGACCTGAAGGCCGCAGGAAACCACCTGTTGATTGTCGGCCAGACGCGGAACGAACTCGGAGGTTCGGCCCTCCTCAAACACCTGGGAGAGGCTGGCGGTCGGGTTCCTCAGGTTGACCCCGAACTCGGGCTGGCCATCTTCAGAGCGGTTCACGACTGTAATGTTCGCGGGTGGCTGCGAGCCTGCCACGATCTGAGCGAGGGGGGCCTCGCCGTTGCCCTCGCCGAGATGTGCCTGGCCGGTTCGCTTGGGGCCGAGTGTTCGGTACGCGATGTCCCCTGTCTCGATGATGCCGCAAGTGATCCGATTCTCCTGTTCTCCGAATCCCCCTCTCGATTTCTGCTTGAAGTTCGTCCGGAGCACGTTGCCGAGGTACTCGATCGTTTCGAGGGACTGCCTGTGGGTCGCCTCGGAACCGTCGTTGCCGCCCCGGAGCACGGGCCCCGTTTGTCCGTTCGAGGCCTGCTTGGCCAGACGGTGATCGATGCGTCCGTCGCTGATTTACGGACGCGATGGCTTCGTCCGATCGATGATCATGGTTTCGACTCTGTTAATCATCACCTCTTGAACCGGTGACCCGCCCGGAAGGAATGCGCAGATGCAGCGCTTCGTCACCTTTGTCGATGGCTCGAACCTCGACGGTGTCCTGAAACATCTGAACCTTCGTGTCGACGATTACGGTTCATTCTACCGTTATATTTTTGAGCAAAGTGTCAGTCACTGGGGCCGAACCTTTGCCGAGGGGGCTCCCTGGGAATCTGCACAGCATGCTCGGATCTACTGGTATGTTGTCGGCAAAATGGATGAATGGGACCTGAACGATTCCAAGGCTGAGAGCCGGCTTCGGAACCGTTTTGAACTGAATCCGAGACTTCGCGACAGTTATGTCGAAGACGTGATCCGGAAGTCTCCAGACATTTCCCCCGAGCGTCGGCTGGACGAGGCCTGGGGTCTCTGCTTCGCTGAAACACGTGAATGGTACGAGGGAAAGCGTCGGGCCCTGGAACGGAAGAAGCGCTTTTACCACGGTGTGCAGTCGGCCACGGACTTCGTTGAGATTCGCCAGGAAGGTCATTGGAAGGTCGACCTCCTGCATCACAACCTCACCGAAAAAGGGCTCGACACCAGCATGGCCGTTGATATGGTCGCGCTTCAGGATACCTATGACGTTGCCCTTTTGATCTCTGGAGACGCCGATGGCATCCCAGGGATCAATTATGTCAAGAACAAGGCCAAGCACGTCGGGGTCGTCGAATTTCGACGCGGTTCTCGTGATGAATCCCTCAAGGGGGCCAGCTCTCGACTGAAAATTGCGGCCGACTTCGTGGTCCAAATCTACGAGGCCGATCTCATCCGCCGCGATCTCTCCTACCGCGCCAATCCCGAGTACGACAATACGGGCGATTACTAGAGAGCTGCCCCGAATCGCTACCGCTACCGAGGATTCGACTCAAGCTTTGATCTCGACGATGATCGAGACGATGACTGAAACGGTCCTCAGACGTGGTAGTCGCCGGTTCGGGGTTGAACTTGAAGGGACGTGCTCGAGTTCTTCGTTTCGGTCGAAACGTCCCTTGCACACTCGATCGCCTTTAAGGAATGGAAGCACTCTTTGGGCTCGTCATTCCTGATTCCGATCAATTGACATTTCCTCGTTAGTTGGCCTTTTTCCCCGTGGAACCATGCCCTTGCCCCGTGCGATCGTCCTTCGGGCTCCTGGTACAAACTGCGATGAGGAAACCGTCGCGGCCTGGCAACTTGCTGGGGCTTACGTTGAGACGGCCCACATCGACCGAGTTCTGGAGCGTCCCGGGGCGCTCGATGCCTTCCAAATCCTGACCATCCCCGGCGGGTTCAGCTATGGAGATGACCTGGGCGCCGGTCGCATTCTGGCGACTCGGCTCAAGGCCCTCGACGATGCGCTTCGGCGCTTTCATGACCGAGGTGGGCTCATCCTTGGCATCTGCAACGGATTTCAGGTCCTCGTGAAAGCAGGGCTCTTGCCTGGAGGGCCCCGAGCGACCATCACTCACAACGATTCCGGGCGTTTCGAGTGCCGATGGGTTCGACTTCAGGCCACGTCTCCCGGGCGGTCTCCCTTTCTTCCCGACGGAGATCCGATCGAGCTTCCCGTGGCTCATGGTGAAGGGAAGTTCGTTGTCGAGAGCCAGGAAGCGTTCGACTCCCTGGCTGCCGCCGGTCAGCTCGCCCTTCGCTACATTGACGAATCAAATCGTCCGACCGAGTTATACCCGAGCAATCCGAATGGCTCTCCTGCGGGAGTTGCGGGCGTGATTGACCCGACTGGTCGAATCTTTGGACTCATGCCTCACCCGGAGCGGTTTCTCGAATTTATTCACCATCCTCGATGGACTCGGATCGCGTCTCGGCCCGAAGGAGACGGCTTGCGGATCTTCCGAGGAGCGGTTGAAGCCGTTCGAGGATAATGGACGCCGGGGATTCGACGACTCGATCAGAGTTTGTCCCTGAAGCAGGAGACTGAGGTGGACTTCCCCTCGAATGGTGAGTGCTCAGATCAGAGCGCAAACTACTCGTGAGGAGGTCAACGATGGCAACGAGTCGAGGGTCCTTCACCGCCGCGTTCAAGGCTGAGGTCGAGCGAAGGGTGACCGAAGGGGGCGAGAGCCTCACCGGGGTTACTCGCGAAACCTGGGCCAGTTCCTGCTCCCGAGCTGCAAGCAAGGCTCTGGCCACCCAGGAGGACCAGACCTTCCCCGGCAAGGAGAACCTGTCCCCCGCCGAGGAGGAACTGCGTCGCCTGCGGGGCGAGCGTTGGAACCGGGGGGCCGATTGGACCTGGACGGCCGATATCGCCTCCCTCTCGACGCGGGGGGACTGGTCGTCGCTGGCGGCGGTGAACGACCTGCGCACGCGACGGATCGGCGGCTGGTCAAGGTCGGAACGGATCGAGAGTCGCCTGGTTGTCGATCCCCTGGAGATGGCGATCATGCGGCGGATGCCCGGGACCGATCGGGTGGCCGACTCGGATCGGGGCAGCCAGTATCCCAGCGAGTACCTGAACGCATCCTGGCCGGCGAGGGGATCGCCCGCAGTATGAGACGCTGGGGGAACTGCTGGAATCACGCGCCGAGGGAGAGCTTCCTCCCCTCGATTAAGAAGGAGCTGATCCACGCTGAGGACGACGCGCTGCGCGCGGAGGGGACGGCGCGCCGCGTCGCCCTCCTCGCGGCGTTCCCCCGCCGCCTCCGAAGGCCTACATGCCTGGGAGATCCATCCTCCGAGGAGTCCGAGCGCACCGGATCACCGTCAACCCTGAGTTCGTCATTCGTGGGAAAGCCTAGCCAAGGAGGTTCGCTCAAGCATGATCGGCAGGAGACGGGTCCGGCCATCTGGCCGGAGAATCGGCAAAGGCCGATCCCTCGAACGTCCGATTGAATGATCTTGGGCTCATCCTCGAAATTCCGTCGGCGTCTCGGCGCGCCGGCTCCCGTTGAACCGGAGCGAGGGGAACGATGACACGACGCTGGTCCGCCGCAATGGGGGCGGCCCTGCTGGCTGGTGGCTTCGGATGCGGATGCGCCCTGCCCGGCTCCACGCCGGAGTATGCTGAGGTTGCTGGGAATCTGCACGATGCCTCGATCCGGCCTCCCCAGACAATCGGTCCAGACGACCCGATGGCCGTTGCGCTTGACCCCGCCCCGGCACCCCCAGAGCTTTCCGGGCCCCGGCCGGTCGACGACTACATCCGCTTCGCTCTGGTCGAGAACCGGGCAGTCCAGGCGGCCTCTTTTAATGTGAAAGCACTCGAGCACCGCATTCCGCAGGTGACATCACTCGACGATCCGGTCGTCTCGAACACGATCTACCCGAGCGGCAGCAATAGCCTGCAAACTGCCGCCGGTCAGGTACCCTGGAACCTTCTCATCGCGCAGCAGTTCCCCTGGTTCGGCACGCTGGCCCTGCGCGGCGAGGCGGCGGAGAAGGACGTGCAGGTCGCCATTGCCGAGCTCGTGACCGCCCAGCTCGACGTGGTTGAGGCGGTGAAGCGGGCCTATGCCGATCTTTATGCCAATGAGCGGTCGGCCCAGATCCTGGAGCAGAACCGGGCACTGGTCGAAGACTTCATCGAGATCGCCCGCATCCAGTACGAAAGCGGCCAGTCGAGCCAGCAGGACGTGCTCAGCGCCGAGGTCGCCCTGGCCGACCTCGACCGCGAGTTCGTCGGCATCCGCCAGGGGATCGAGTCGGCCCGCGCCGATCTGGCCGAGCTGATGCACGTCACCCCCGAGGCCCCCCTGCAGACGACCCTCGACCTACCGGCAGGTGACGTCCCCGGGCAGATCGACCGGCTCTACCGCCTGGCCGTCGCCTCCCGGCCGGAACTGAGGGGCCGGCTCGCCGCTGTCGCGCGTGACGCGGCGGCCGTCGAGCTGGCGAAGAAACGCTCGGCGCCCAACGTCACGCTCGGCTTCAACTACGGCCTGGTCTCTGAGGACAACGCCATATCCCCGGTGGCCAACGGCAACGACAACCTTGGCCTGTTCGTCGGTTTCAACCTGCCGATCTACCGGGCCAAGATCGACGGCGCCATCCGCGAGGCCCAGGCCCGGGCCGTGGCCGATGCCAAACTTTACGACGCCGAGCGAGACGGCATCTACCGGGAGCTGAAGGATCTGCTCTCCCGGGCCCGCGCCCAGCGAGAGACGCTCGACCTGTTTCAGCAAAGCATTCTCCCCCGAGCGAGAGATGCACTGGACATCGCCGTGGCCGACTACCAGGCCGGTCGCGTTGACTTCCTGACCTTGATCAGCGCCTGGCGCGAGGTCCTCCAGATCGACCTTCAGGTGGCCCGCTTCGAGGCCGAGCTGAACAAGAGCCTCGCCTCGCTGGAGCGAGCCGTCGGGATTCAGCTCAGGGACCATCCCCCGACGGAGGCCCTTGACGCCACACCGGCCGATGAAGCCCCTCCACCTCCTCCACCCATCGGCTCCGGTCCGTTTTCCGGACGCGAGAGCGACCGGACCAATCCTGAATGACGATCGACTCAACCGCCTCCGAGCACCGAGGGCGATCCGAACGGTGAGCTGAGCCGGGGAGGCATCACCCCCGGCCTCCCCACGGCAGGGGAGCGGATCATGCCTGTCATCCCCATCGACCCGGCCGACGGCACCAGGCGGCGTTCTCTCATGCGGGAGGCGCCACCGATCGGCGTTCGGGCCATGCTGGTGCCGCCGATCGCTGTGCGGGGCGACGGCTGCGGGGTTGTCACCGAGGCAACCGGCGACGTCGGCTCCAGAACTCGTTGAGCGATGTAGCCTCCGAAGCCGCCGCCATAGGGAATGTACGCCGCGCCCTTGTCCATGCGGTAGGACCGGGCGATGGTCGCCGCCCCGTAACCGCCGAGCGGTCGGCGCCGAACACTCATCTGTCCCCACGCCGAGTCCGGGATCAGCCCCATCGTCAACGCGATCACCATGCTGCTTGCGAGCGCCGACCGAACCAATCGTCTCCTTGCGATCCTGTTGATCATTTCACAAAACTCCAGGTGATTCCTTTGAACGTCTTTGCCGGCAGGTGGTCACGATCGACTTGCCCACGAACGACGAGCGTGGAGTGAACGGTGACCCGGTGCGCTTGGACTCCTCGGAGGATGGCTCTCCCAGGCCCGTAGGCCTTCGGAGGCGGCGAGGCAACGCCGTGAGGGGGCGACGCGGCTCACCGTCCGCTCCGCGCGCGGCGCGTTATCCTTAGGGTGGTTCACCTCTTTAATGATCGAGCCATCAGACACCTTCACTCCACGAACGCTTTGTTGATCCTGAGGTATCGGTACGGGAGAAAGGGGTTCTCAGTTCCAGAGCAGGTCTTCGGCGGTCTTGGGACTGAATCTCGGATTGACTGAGAGTTGTCTCGCTTTACCAGCTCCTCGGCAAGGCGGCTGCCAACGTCCAGTTCCGTGTTCGATCCGCGAGGCCCAGCTGCCTCGGTTGGTCCTGCTGAAACTGGGCGTACTCGATCCTTCTGTCGCAGCGTCTGAGCCTGGGAGTCTTGAACTTTCTCCAGGAATTGTGAGCGCTTGGCCAGCACAGGCTCCACTCAGATCGTCCTTGACCGATCGCTTCGCTGGCGATAACCTAAATATACCTTAATTTCTCTGGGCACCATCGAGGAATGCTGTTGATGGTCTTCCGCAGTTACCGCCGTCGAGTTCCCTGGATCGCAGTGATCGCGATCCTCGGCATGCTCTGCGCGGCGGACGCGGCCTTGGCCTGCTCGAAGGGTGTCCAGACGGCCTCACAATCTGCCGCTTGCCGGATGGAGCGTGAGGCGGTTGCTTGCTGCTGCTCGGCCCCCGCGCCGTCGTCCGAGGTCATTCCCCCAGGATCAGAACGTATCACCCCTTCGGCGGCTCTTCCGGTCGCTGATTCGTGCCATTCTTGCGTCTGCCCGGCCGACGAGTCGGCCCCTCCCGCCTCTCGATCGGAATCCCGTCTTCCGGAGAGACGACCCACCACCTCGCCCTTGTCTTTGGCGTTCGTCTCCGCCATCCTCTCCGGCAACCATTCCGGCGCGGACTCCCGCCCGGCCCCCTCCGATTCCGCCGGGTTTCCTCGCGTGCCAATCTATCTGCGCACGCTCCATCTCCTGAACTAGCACTTGGACCGGTCCGCGCCGACCACTCGGTGTTGGGACCTCACCGCTCCGGCCAATTGCGAAATCGCTGGTCCAGCGATCGTCGTCCGTGCCTTGGACCGGCATCTCCCCGATCCGACCACATCCTCTCTCGGCCGAGAACCGAAATCGGCCGCGACGGGCGGATCGAGCAGGCCGCACTGCCTCCACAGTTTGCGGGACTCTCCCGCCGGCCGGATGGTTGGCATGACGATCATCACGTTCAGGAGTCTCCGAATCATGACCTTCCGCCTCTCTCGTCGTACCTCCCCTCGTCGCCTCTTCCCGTTCGCGACCGCGGCTACGCTCGCCCTGGCACTCGGGCTCGCCTCGACTCTTCAGGCAGCCCCGCGGGAAGACCCGCATGACCAGCATCAGCATGGTCAGGATGCCCAGGGCCACCACTCCGAGCACGGCGGGACTGTCGCCGAAACCGACCACCACGCGTTCGAGGTTGTCATCGGAGCCGACGGCCTGCAGGTCTATCCGATGGGTGTCGACCTTGCTCGGGGAGTTGTCGCAGGCCTGAAGGCCCGGGCGTATTTCCTGCTGCCCGGCGCCAAGCAGTATACAGCCCCGTACGAACTCCAGCCCGTCGCAACGACCGAGGGTGGGCCTGTCAACGCCCTGGCGCTCGACGCCGACCTGAGCGGCCTGCCGGCCGAGGGAACGCGTGTCACGATCCAGGTCTGGAAACTCCCCAACCCCGCCGAGAAGACGGCGCAATTCACCCTCCCCTTTGCCCTCGGGGCTCCCGCCGAGATCGTCGCTGTTTCCGCGACCGAGGACGACCGACTCGGCGTTTCTGCCCAGGCGACGTGCCCCGTCAGCGGTCAGGACCTCAACGCGATGGGCGGCCCGATCCGGGTGACCCGTGGCGAGGACGATCGGCTCTACCTCTGCTGCCGCGGCTGCCTGCCCAAAGTTGAGGCTGCCCCCGATCGCCGCTTCGGCTCGGTCATCTCCGCAAGGAAAGCCACCGAGGCCGACCGCGAAACCGTGGCTGCCCAGGGGACCTGCCCGATCAGCGCCGCCGACCTGAACGCCATGGGCGGGCCGATCAAGGTTAGCCGGGGCGAGAAGTCCGTCTTCGTCTGCTGCCCGGCCTGCATCCCCGCCGTCAAGGAGAAGTCCGAGACCTACCTCGGTGCCGCCTCGGGCGAGACCGGCGACGAGCAAGGCCACGATCACGACGACGGTCCCCGGGGCTGACCCGACCGTCGGCGGCCGGGCATTCCCCGGCCGCCGATCCGGGGACGGTCCCCGGGGCGGCCCACCGTCGCCCCGGGTCCGGTCGGCCCGATGGTGTCCCTCGCTGTGTGTTTGAGCCCCGCACGAGGGATGCCCGAGTTGTGCCGGCCGGCTCGATCGGCGGTGGGTCGCGCCTGGGGACTGTCCCGGTGCCTTTGCTTCACAGGCCTTGCCACGACCATTTGAAAAAATTGATCGGTTTATCGTCCCGATCGACCTGATTTTCGTCTCTGCGATGGCCGCCCTTGTCTCGATGCCCGCCCCGATCGATCGAACGCCCACTCGGGCGTGCGGGAGGTAACCCATGTCTGCACATGTCTCCAAATCCGAGCCGTCGCCCGACCGCGCCGCCCCGGCCCTGTCCGGGCCTCCGACCCCGTCGCAATCCCCCAATCCATCCCGTCGCTCGGGTCGAGTCTCTCGGCTGGCAGGCGGCCTGGTGACGTCAGTCGTCGTACTGGCGGCGCTGGGCATTGGTATCGGTCTTGGCCGATCGCTGCTGGCCCCCGAGGGAGGCGGCGATGGTGGTGGAGAGGCTGGGGCGGCGTCTCCGGGGGCCTCAGCGGCGACCGTCTGGACCTGCTCGATGCACCCGCAGATCCGCCAGCCCAACCCCGGCGACTGCCCGCTCTGCGGCATGGATCTCATCCCGGCCACCGACGACGGCGGCGAGGAGGCCGAGGGCCTCCGCGAGGTCTCCATCAGCCGGGAGGCCCGCGAACTGCTCGACCTGAAAGTCGAGCCCGTTGAGCGGCGGTATGTGACGGCCACCGTCCGCATGGTCGGCAAGGTGGATTACGACGAGACTCGACTCGGCTACATCACCGCCTGGGTCCCCGGCCGGCTCGATCGGCTGTTCGTGGACTACACCGGCGTCGAGGTGCAGGAGGGGGACCACCTGGTTTCGATCTACAGCCCCGAGCTGTATTCCGCCCAGGCCGAGTTGATCCGAGCCCGCCAGGCCGCCCAGGAGCGGCGGTCGTCCTCCGGCGTGCTTGGGGCCGAGCGGCTGCTGGAGTCGGCCCGCGAGAAGCTCCGGCTCTGGGGACTGACCGAGGCGCAGATTCAGGAGATCGAGGCCCAGCAGGAACCGTCGGACCACCTGACGATCTACGCTCCGATGTCTGGCATCGTCATTCAGAAGAACCTCCAGGAAGGGGCCTACGTCGAGACGGGGACCCGCATCTACACGATCTCCGACCTCTCCCGCCTCTGGGTCAAGCTCGACGCCTACGAATCGGATCTGCCCTGGCTCCGCTATGGCCAGGAGGTCGAGTTCACCAGCGAGGCCTACCCGGGCGAGGTCTTCACCGGGACGATCGCCTTCATCGACCCGGTCCTCAACGCCGCCACCCGCACGGTGAAGGTGAGGGTCAACGTGCCGAACCCGAGCGGCAAGCTCAAGCCCGACATGTTCGTCCGTGCCGTCGTGCGAGCCCAGGTCGCCACGGCCGGGCGGGTGATGGACGCGGCGCTGGTGGGGAAATGGATTTGTCGGATGCACCCGGGAGTGGTGAAGGACATCGCCGGTGACTGCGACGTCTGCGGCATGCCGTTGGTGCGGACCGAGACGCTCGGCTACGTCTCGGCCGCGGCCGCGGCCGACGAGTCGGCCGAGCCGCTCGTGGTGCCCGCCTCGGCCGTACTCAAGACCGGCACCCGGGCGGTTGTTTACGTTGAGCGGCCCAACGCCGACAGGCCAACCTACGAGGGCCGCGAGATCGTCCTCGGACCCCGAGCCGGTGACTCCTACATCGTCCGGGCCGGTCTGGAGGAGGGAGAACGAGTCGTTACTCAGGGGAACTTCAAGCTCGACAGTGCCCTGCAGATCGCCGCGAAGCCGAGCATGATGAACCCCGAAGGAGCGATGGCCGATGCTGGTTCGGACGGCGGCGGGGATCAGTTGGCGCTACCGCCCTCCGTCGCCGGGCAGCTCGGCCGGGTCCTCTCGGCGGCCGGTGAGGCGGCTTCCGCAATGGACTCCGGCGACCGCGAGGCGATGCGAGCCGCCCTCCAGTCCCTCGAGCAGGCGATTGCCGGGGTCGATGCCGAGAAGCTCGACGGGCACGCCGCGATGCTCTGGAAGGAGCTGGCGATGCAGCTCCGCAACGACGCTGTCGAGGGCCGTTGGGCCGCCAGCGACCGCCGGATCCGAGACGCCGTCGGGCAATTAATGACCGACATCGGGCGACTCCGCGACCGCTTCGGTGTGACCGATGACCCTGGCACACTGCTGGCCAACGGCCCGTTCGACGTCTCCAATACCTTCCGGGAGCAGCTTACCGGCCTCTGGAACGCTTACCAGAACGCCCAGCAAGCCCTTGCCGGCGACGATCCCGACCGCGCCCGATCGGCGGTCGATCAGGCCGAGGAGGCACTCTCGTCAATCGACATGACGCTGCTGGAGGGGGAAGCGCACGACGCCTGGATGACTACCCGGGGCGAACTGCTCGCGGCGATCGAGCCTCTCCAGCAGGCCAACGACCTTGAGGCACTCCGAGGCGGCTTCAAGTCGTGGTCCGAAACCATGCTGACCGTTGTCTCGTCCTTTGGGTTGCCAACATCCGTCGGGCCAATCTCTCAGCACTTCTGCTCGATGGCCTTCGACAACAAAGGGGCCGCCTGGCTCCAGGCCGATGGAGCGGTGCGGAACCCTTACTTCGGCGCAACGATGCTGACCTGCGCCACCGACACCTCGCTGATCTGGGACGGCCCGCCGGCCGAGACGGTCGGCCCCCGGCCGGTCGAGGCCCCCCCTGCGTTCCGGGAGCAATTGAAGGCACTTTGGAACGCCTACCTTCAGGCCCAGGACACCCTGGCCTCAGACGACCCGGCTCGCGCCGGCGAGGCGGCCGGGGCACTCGACCGGGCGTTGGCCGGCATCGATGCGTCGGCCCTAGAAAGCGAGGCCCGAGAGACCTGGGAACGCGAGCAAGCCAACTTGCGGACGGCCATTGACCGGATGGCCGGCGCAGCCGGAATTGAGCCGTTGCGGGCCGGCTTTGCTCTCCTGTCCGAGGAGATGCCGGTCATTCTTGAGACCTTCGCCCCCGAGATCGGCGGGGACGTCTACCGGATGCACTGCCCGATGGCCTTCGACGGCCGGGGCGCCGCCTGGCTTCAGGCCGGCGAGCAGCCTCGCAACCCCTACTACGGGGCGACCATGCTCCGCTGCGTCGACGAGGTGCAGCGGGTCGCCCTGGGCGATTCGGCTCGGGACTCCGAGGAGGGACACGACCATGACTGAGCCCCAGCAGCACGCCCCGCCCGAATCGCCCCCCCGGGCGTCGACCCTCGACCGGGTCATTCGCTTCTGCCTGGAGAATAAGCTTGTCGTTGCCTTGGTCGTCATTGCCGTGACGGCGTGGGGCGCGATGGTCGCACCGTTCGACTGGGACCTCGGCGGCCTGCCGCGTGACCCGGTGCCGACCGACGCGATCCCCGACATTGGCGAGAACCAGCAGATCGTCTTCACCGAGTGGATGGGCCGATCACCGCAGGATGTCGAGGACCAGATCACCTACCCGCTGACGGTCAACCTGCTGGGTATCCCCGGCGTCAAGACGATCCGCAGCTACTCGTTCTTCGGCTTCTCGTCAATCTACATCATCTTCGACGAGGAGATCGAGTTCTACTGGTCCCGGAGCCGGGTGCTGGAGAAGCTCAACAGCCTGCCTGCCGGCACGCTGCCCGAGGACGTGCAGCCGGCGCTCGGGCCCGACGCGACCGCCCTGGGTCAGATCTTCTGGTACACGCTCGAAGGCCGAGACCCCGACGGCAACCCCGCCGGAGGCTGGGATCGCAACGAGCTGCGCACCGTCCAGGACTGGTACGTCCGCTACGCCTTGCAGGCGGCCGAGGGGATTAGCGAGGTCGCCTCGGTTGGCGGCTTCGTGCAGGAGTACCAGATCGATGTCGACCCCGACGCGATGCGCGCCTCCCGGGTTACGCTCGATCAAATCTTCAACGCCGTGCGCATGTCCAACGTCGACGTCGGCGCCCGGACGATCGAGGTGAACAAGGTCGAGTACGTCATCCGAGGGCTCGGCTTCCTGGAGTCGGTCGAAGATCTCGAGAAGTCGGTGATCACACAGAACGAGAACGTCCCGATCCGCGTGAAGGACGTGGCGACGGTCTCCCTCGGCCCGGCCCTCCGCCGGGGGGCGCTGGACAAGGCCGGGGCCGAGGCCGTCGGCGGCGTGGTCGTGGTCCGTTACGGGTACAACCCGCTGGCGGCGATCAAGAACATCAAGGCGAAGATTGCCGAAATTGCCCCGGGCTTGCCGACCACCGCCGACGTCGACTTCGACCAGATCGACCGCGACACCGTCGAGTCCTTCGCCGCCGGGCACGGCTTCAAGGCATTCTCCGATGGCGGCGGCCTGAACGATCAGGAGTGGCTGAGCTGGCTTCGGGGAACCCCCCGCGAGGACTGGCCCGAGTGGGTGACGACCAGTCAGGTCACGGTCGTCCCCTTCTACGACCGAGCCGGTCTGATCTCCGAGACCCTGGGCACGCTGAACACGGCCCTGGTCGAGGAAATTCTGGTTACGATCATCGTCGTGATCGTGATGGTGATGCACCTGCGCAGCTCCTTCCTCATCAGCGTCCTGCTGCCCCTGGCGGTCTTGATGTGCTTCATCGCCATGAAGACCTTCGGGGTCGACGCCAACGTGGTGGCCCTCTCCGGCATCGCAATTGCGATCGGCACAATGGTGGATATGGGGATCATCGTCTGCGAGAATATTCTCAAGTACCTTGACGAGGCGGACCCGGACGAGCCCCGGCTGGAGGTCATCTACCGAGCGTCGAGCGAGGTGGCCTCGGCGGTCTTGACGGCCGTCTCGACGACGGTGATCAGCTTCCTGCCCGTGTTCACCATGATCGGCGCCGAGGGAAAGCTCTTTCGGCCACTGGCGTTCACGAAGACGTTCGCGCTGATCGCCTCGGTGATCGTGGCCCTGACGATCATTCCCCCGGCGGCCCATGTCCTGTTCACTCGGCGGGCTGGGACGGGCAAGCTGAAGGCACTGTTTTCGATAAGCCTGATCGTGGCCGGCGGGGTGGTCGGTGTCACGCTGGCGTGGTGGGCCGGGGCGATCCTTGCGGGACTGGGAGCTTACCGGCTCGTCGAGCCGGCGCTGCCGCCGTGGTCCCGCCGGGCCGCCGTCTCTACGGCCAACGCCCTGGTCGTGGCGGTCGTGGGCATTGTCCTGACAAGGCACTGGGAACCGCTGGGCGTCGAACAGGGCCTGCTCCGCAACCTCGCCTTCGTGGCAACGCTCATCGGCGGGCTGCTCGGGGCCTTCGTGCTGTTCCAGATGGTGATCTACCGGCCGCTGCTGCGCTGGTGCCTTGACCACAAGCTGCTGTTCCTCTCGGTTCCCGTGACGGTTGTGTTGCTGGGCGCCTCGGCCTGGCTCGGGTTCGACCGGGTCTTCGGCGTCGTCCCCTGGGCGGTCGGTCAGGCCGGGGGCGACCCGGAGGACGTCCGGCTCTCGAAGCCTTGGGTCACGATGGCGCACACGTTCCCCGGGCTGGGCAAGGAGTTCATGCCCGACCTGGACGAGGGCTCCTATCTGTGGATGCCCACGACCATGCCGCACGCCTCGATCGGCGAGGCGCTCGACGTGCTCCAGCTTCAGGACATGGCAATCAACGCCATCCCCGAAGTCGACCTCGTGGTCGGCAAGCTCGGCCGGGTGGAGAGTCCGCTCGACCCGGCGCCGATCTCGATGATCGAGACGATCATCACCTACAAGTCCGAGTACATTACCGACGCGTCTGGCCACCGGCTCAACTTCCGCTACGACGAGAAGGCCGGCGAGTTCGCCCGAGACGATCGGGGCGAGCTGGTCCCCGACCCCTCCGGACGCCCCTATCGCCAGTGGCGCGACGAGATCCGGACGACCGACGACATCTGGCAGGCGATCGTCGACGCCGCCACCATCCCCGGCACTACCTCCGCGCCGAAGCTCCAGCCGATCGCCGCCCGAATTGTCATGCTCCAGAGCGGCATGCGGGCGCCGATGGGCCTGAAGGTGCGTGGGCCGGACCTGGAGACGATCGAGCGGGTTGCCCTTGAGCTGGAGGGCTTGCTGAAGCAGGTTCCCAGCGTCGAGCCGTCGGCCGTGGTCGCCGACCGCGTGGTGGGCAAGCCGTACCTGGAGATCGACATCGACCGCGACGCCATCGCACGCTACGGCTTGATGATCCGACAGGTGCAGGACGTGATTGAGGTCGCCATCGGCGGGAAGCGGATCACGACGACCGTCGAGGGACGCGAGCGCTATCCGGTGCGCGTGCGCTACCTGAGGGAGCTACGCGACCAGATCGAGACGCTCGGCCGGATCCTGGTTCCCGCCCCCGACGGCACGCAAATCCCGCTGGAGCAGCTCGCCGACATCCGCTACGTCCGCGGCCCGCAGGCGATCAAGAGCGAGGACACCTTCCTTGTCGCCTATGTCTTGCTCGACAAGAAGCCAGGCTTTGCCGAGGTCGACGTGGTCGAGGACTGCCAGGCCTTCCTGAGAGACACGATCGAGTCGGGCGAGTTCGTGCTGCCGGCCGGTGTCAGCTACCGGTTCTCCGGAAACTATGAGAACCAGGTCCGGGCCCAGAAGACACTCTCGGTCGTGTTGCCGTTGGCATTGTTTCTGATCTTCCTGATCCTGTACTTCCAGTTCAAACAGGTGCCGACAACATTACTCGTCTTCTCCGGGATCATCGTCGCCTGGGCAGGCGGCTTCCTGATGGTTTGGGCCTACGGTCAGAACTGGTTCCTCGACTTCGAGGTTTTTGGGACCAACATGCGCGAGCTGTTCCAGGTGCACACGATCAATCTGAGCGTGGCGATCTGGGTCGGCTTCCTGGCGCTCTTCGGCATCGCCTCCGACGACGGTGTGGTCATCACCACTTACCTGGACCAGAGCTTCAGCTCGGCACGGATCGAGACGGTTGAGGACGCGAGGGTCGCGACGATTGAGGCCGGGATGCGTCGGGTGCGGCCGTGCCTGATGACCACGGCGACAACCATCCTTGCCCTGATCCCGGTGCTCACGTCCACCGGCCGAGGGTCCGACATCATGGTCCCAATGGCCATCCCCAGCTTCGGTGGCATGCTCATCGAGGTGATGACGATGCTCGTCGTGCCGGTCGTCTACTGCGCCATCAAGGAAATCAAGCTCCGGGCCGGGATCCGGGACGAGCTGTTCGAGGAGAGGGCCCGCTAAGAATGTCACGAAACTCATTCAATTTGTTTGACATAAATATTATGTTTTGTCTGTTTGTGCTGACAAGTTCAGTAAAGGAAGCACCCTTGGGCTGCACGTAACCCTGCCTCGAGGCCGGGGATGACACCGCCGGGCGGCACAGCCACATCACGGGGCTGGTCCGCTCGGGCGCCTCGATCATGGAGGCCAAGGAGTTGGCCCGGCACGCCGACATCTGGGAGACGGCCAAGTCCACCCACATCGGCATGGAGGACCGGGCCGAGGCCCTTGAGCAACCTTCCCTCACTGCTCGCCTCGGCCTCCGCAGGCTGTCTGCACGATGTCTGCAATCGGGGCGGCGCCCCGGGTCGCGACCTGTCACCGCGTGTCGGCGACGACCAAGGCGAGGAAGGCTCCGAAAACGAACAAGCCCCGGCGGGGCCGGGGCTTGCGTCGCCTGTTGTCGCAAACTCTCATCAGTTAACAGTTTGCTGCGAAGTGGAGGCGGCGGGAATTGCACCCGCCGTCTCGTTTCCTTAAAGCAATTTTCTGAAAAGACTTGCGTACGTGGCCCGCGTGCTGGGTTGCATTGGGGTTGCAACGCGATGGCGGACGTCGCTTTGGCCGCTAATCGGCACCGCATGGCGGCTTGCGACTCGGCCTGACGGCGAGTCTCGGGACAGGGGTTGGAGGCACGAGAAACTGAACCTGCGTGGTGAGGATTGACGGAGCATATTATATTAGGGAACTTGCGGCCATTAGTGGTCAAAGAGTCAGATGCCCCGCCGCTTCACCCAAGAATTCGCCGTGCACGGTCGATAGAATAGGCATTCGCCATACGGCCCGACCGAGAGTCAGTGCGCCTCGGGGGCCATGCAACGTCATCGGTACGCACCTATCACGAGGGAGGCTGGGCCGTTTCGCGGTCGGTTTCGTGACGGAGGCGCGGTGATTCCGGTGGCTTGGCCAACCCGCTCATTCATGGAAATCGCCCGTGGGCAAACCTTTTGCGGCCGAGCTAGATTCCCTGCCGGCCACCTTTGAATGGTCCATGAGGCACCCGCTCGACAGCATCGTTCGGGCATTCCGCGGCTTGACTGGCCTTCCCCTCCTCGCTGTCGGCTCGGGCGGCTCTTTTACGGTCGCCCACCTCGCGGCCGCCCTGCACACCCACCACACCAAGCGCATCGCCCAGGCGATGACGCCACTCCAACTGATAGCGTCCCCGGCTGACCTGCGCGATCTGGCGGTCTTCATCCCCACTGCTGGTGGGAAGAATCCGGACGTTCTTGGAGGATTCCGCCATCTCATCTCGGCGGAGCCGAGGAGTCTGATGGCATGGTGTGCCACACCAGAGTCTCCGCTAGCCGATGCCGCCGCGAAGTATCGCTTCGTGGACTTCTTCGATTTCGCCCCGCCCTGCGGCAAGGACGGCTTTCTTGCTGTGAATTCCCTCTTGGCGTTCTCGGTCCTTCTCGCCCGCGCTTACGCCGATGCTCTCGGCGCCGACCCAGGTCTGCCCCGCTCATTCTACGATCTGATCTGCGACCACTCGTGGACGGATGCCCAGGCCATCGACATCCGGTGCGCGGAGTTGTGGAGCCGCAACACGCTCGTCGTCCTTCACGGCCCCTCAACCCTCCCAGCCGCCATCGACATCGAATCGAAGTTTACGGAGGCCGCCGTCGGGTCGGTCCAGGTGGCCGATTACCGGCACTTCGCGCATGGCAGGCACCACTGGATTGCGAAGCGGGGTCCGGAATCAGCGGTTCTGGCGATCATCTGCGATGACGATCGCCAGATTGCCGACGCGATGCTCGGCTTACTGCCGCCGGATGTCCCCGTCGTCCGGCTCGACGTGTCGCACTCCGGTTATCTCGCGGCGATCGCCGCAATGTCTCGGGGCTTCTTCGTGACGGCGAGTGCTGGCAGAGCGAGGGGATTCGATCCGGGGGACCCCGGAGTTCCGTCGTTTGGGAGGGAAATCTACCACCTGAACGTCTATCGAGGTCTGACGTCTGAGGATAGCGGCTTGCCGCCGGGTGAGCAACTTGCCATCGAACGAAAGGCCCGCACGAAGGTCGCCGAGTTGTCGCGTTCCGGGCGCCTGGATTCGTGGCGAGAAGCCTATCGCTTGGCCTGCTCCACCCTGACCGATTCCGCCTACGGCGGTCTCGCGTTGGACTACGACGGCACGCTATGCCATGAGGGCGAGCGATACGGCCCCCTGCCGGATATCATGGCCGCAGAGTTCGAGCGGCTCCTTCGCGCCGGGGGATACATCGGGATTGCGACGGGGCGAGGGAAATCGGTGCGGCGATCCCTCCAACAGGCCCTGCCAAGAGATTTGTGGGACCAAGTGATCATCGGCTATTACAACGGTGCTGAGGTTGGATCCTTAGGCGACGACAAGTGCCCGGACGGTCGCGAAGAAGTTGGCCCCGAGCTCCAACGAGTCGCCGACCGGATGCGAGCCGATCCATACATCACGCGGCTGGCTTCCTTCTCCTTCCGCTTGAAGCAGATCACCCTGACGCCTGCTGACGGGGTCTTTCCCGGGCCGCTCTGGGAGTACGTCCATGCACTGCTGCTCTCTTCGAGCTACACTGGTGCTGTAGCCCTGAGATCGGGCCATTCGGTTGATATCGTGGCGCCGGAAACGACCAAACTCACTGCGGTCGAGCGGGTGGCCGAGATGGCAGGGGACGGCAGGCCCGTGCTGCGAATCGGCGACCGAGGTCGCTGGCCTGGAAACGACTTTGCGCTCTTGGACAGCGCTCACTCGCTGAGCGCTGACGAAGTATCTCCTGATCCGAAGGGGGCGTGGAATCTCGCCCCCGCCGGTCATCGAGGCTCACAGGCAACCATCGGCTATCTGCGCAGGCTGAAGACGACTCGCAAGGGCTTACGATTAGCTCCCATAGCGACGAAACGTGGTGGTCGATGAACCAGGATTTCATCCTCGGCCGGCTAAGCGAGATCATGGGGTGGGACACCGATCGCTCACGCCAGGAGTTCGACTGGCTGCGATTGATGTCACGGATGAAATACGACGGTTACCAGGATTTCCTGGCCGGGATGAGGTTTATCGAATCCCTGGCGGACTGGATCCAGCAGTTCTCCCCGGCCGAGAGGGAGGCTGCTTATGGGCTCATCCGCGGCTCCCTTGTGTATATCAGCACGTCGGAGATGAACCATCTAGTCGAGCTCTTCTACCCTGAGACGGTGCAATGGCGGCTTCAGAACGCCGTCGCAGCGCGATTGGGCATACCGCCATACAGGGTGTGGGCCGCCGAAGAGCCCTCCAAGCTCTATCGAAAGCTCCTGCGGCAGACTCTGTTCGTCGAACTGAGCGACGGGGCCAGGATTGATGTCTTCAGGAGGGCGAACGCGGGCACGATCAGCAACGAGCAGGTAGTTACCGCGCCGAGGATCAATCGGGAGAAGTGGGATGACCTGCTCGACGACCTCCGGGCCGAAGACAAGTCGGCGAGATTCTCCTCCATATTCCTGATCGACGACTTCATCGCCAGCGGCACGACGCTCCTTCGCAAGGAGGGCGATAAATGGAAAGGGAAGCTGGCGAGGTTTTGGAAAGAGGTGCAGGAAGTTCTTCCCACCCACTTCGAGAGCGGGTGGACGCTCAATGTACACCATTATATCGGTACGCACCGAGCCCAGCGCGTCGTGCAGGAGCGGCAGAAGGCCGCGCTCACCGAACACGGCGAGGGGAGCTGGTTCAACTCCGTGGAGTTCTCTTTCGGAATCGTCTTGCCGGAGGGCACGCCAATCGACGCGGGGAGCCACCCGGATTTCGTCGCGCTAACAAATCGATATTACGACGACACAATCGAAACCAAGCACATGAAGCTCGGCGGCCATGATGCGCGGCTCGGGTTCGGTAGTTGTGCGCTGCCGCTAATACTCGAGCACAACACGCCGAACAATTCGGTCGCTCTGCTCTGGGCCGAGACCCTGGGCGGCGAAGATAAGCACGCGATGCGGCCGCTGTTCCGCAGGCGTCAGAGGCACGTTTAAGAGGGCACACCGGGATGGAGAACCCGTTCCTAAAACGCGCCAGCGAATACCTACGGGACGATGAGGCCTTCCTGGCGGTGGTAAGCCCGGAGCCCGTCACATTCTTCCTGCGCGGCCGCGGTCAGGCGGGAACGCTCTACGATCGCCTGCTGTTCATGCAGGGGACGCCCGGCAGCGGCAAGACCACCCTGGCGAGACTCTTCGAGTATCCGACCCTTACCGCCCTGCTGCGCAACCGGAGCTCGTCGGGATACCAGTCTCTGGCAGGGGCGCTGGTGGAATGTGGAGGGATCGTCGATGACCGGCCCGCGGTGATCGGCTGTCGTCTCACCATGGAGACGGATTATCGGGATTTCTGGGAATTTCCTTATAACGAAACCTTGAAGATCGGCCTGCTGACAACCTTTGTTCAGGCCAGAGCGGTGCTGGCATGGTTTCGCCATTTAGCGTCGGAGGGCGTTTCGGCTTCGCGGATACGCATAGTTCCCCGCTCGGACGCGGAGACGGCGGTTGATGCTATCGGAGGGCCGGACGCCGAGGGGGTACTGGCGAGGGCTAGAGAGGTAGAGGCAGCCGCTTACGAGATCGTCGGAGCTCTCATAGCGCCCC
Organism: Tautonia marina; assembly: GCF_009177065.1. Lineage (NCBI taxonomy): Bacteria > Pseudomonadati > Planctomycetota > Planctomycetia > Isosphaerales > Isosphaeraceae > Tautonia > Tautonia marina. The sequence goes on along the minus strand of NZ_WEZF01000010.1, from coordinate 87,367 downwards.
GAGAGGAAGACCTCAGCCCGGCGGTGACCGGTGCTTATCGCCCCTTCGACGTGATCGACCGGATCGAGGTCGTCCCTCAGAACGATGCCACCTCGCCGTTGTCGCTCCTTCCCCTCGTCATCCTCGATGACGCTAATGTCCTACATCCGAGCCAATTCCGGGCGCTTCAGCATTGGCTGGCTCGGAGAGAGCTGCGGATCGCCCGTTGGATGATCGCGCGGTTTGATATTCTCCTGCCCCAGGAGGCTTTGAACGCGGTCACCGAAGATCGGGCCGAGGCGGATTTTCCCGGCCTGACTGCCGGTCGCGACATCGAAATCGTACTGCTCCAGAGCAGTGGCCCCAGGAGGGAGCAGCGCACTGCATTCCGGCGAATGGCGAAAGACATGGCCGGACGGTACCTCCAGAAGCACTCCTTGTTGGGGCCGAGGCGGCTGATCGTCCTCTCTGACCTGCTGAGTGATCAAGAGGAATCGATCAGCCCATCCGCCTTGCGCGAGTACGGTGAGATGGTCAACGCCGCTCAGCGACGGCTAAGGGTGACGGATTCACGGCGTGAGGAATTCGAGAAAGAAGTTGACAGCTTCCGCTCGGGCGGGCGTGCCGTCCCGCCGGATGTTCGCCTCGCGATGCTGATGGTGCTCTTGCATCGCTACGATCGGCGGAGGAAAAAAGTCGCGACTCTCTTCGAGACGGACCCGGAGCCCTCTCGCCCTATCGCTGCGAACTCGGACGTACACGAGGCGGCCAAGCTCCATCTCCTGCACCGATACAATCGCCCCTTCTATTTCGGGATCGACGATCTCTGCGATTCCAGCTCTGAAAATGCCGAGCTGTTCCTACAGCTGTCGGCAGTCCTGGTTGAGACAGTGGCCACGCAGGTAATCCGATCGAAGGGGCCTCAACTCAGCGCAGGGACACAGAGCCGGCTACTTCGGCAGCGGGCCGAATGGATCATCAATAAATGGTCGTTTCCGTACTTCCAGGAGGTTAGGCAGCTCGTCACCTGGATTGGCAAGCGGTGCGTGGAAGTCACGCAGGAGCCGAACGGATGGCTTACACCGAATTCCTACGGCATATCGCAGGAGGAGTTCGAGAATCTAGCGAAGAATTACCCCGATCTGGCACGAGTCCTCCAATTCGCGGTCGCCTATAACGCCATCCTTCTTGTCCCAAACTACAAGCAGGGATCGAAAATTTGGTGCCTTCTGGAGCTAGGCGGAATGGTCAACCTGGCGCACGGTCTCTCATTAAGGCGTGGCGGGTTTCTTGAGGGCGAGGCGGAGGCCCTGGCCGCATTGCTTGAGGAGCGGCCGTCATGAGCGTGGCTCGACGCTGGGACCCCTGCATCTACCACAGGGGCGTTCATGCCGCCGGATTCATCCGCGAATACCTATCTCACGATGACCGTCGGGTTATGCTCGTCGCCGGGGGCGGCTTCGATCCTCGGTCCACACATATCTGTGAGCTCATGACGGAGGTGGCTGCCGGGCGGTTACAGGGACTATTCCTTCGGGAGGAAAGGCCCGGCCCGCATCCGGAGCTACTCAGGAGGGCGGAGGCGAATTGCGCTCTACTGCGGTCCTGGCTACCCAACGCGATGATCCGCCATATTCAGGTCCTCGCCACCGACAACGCGGCCGTCGGCGGCAGGAATGCCGTTTCGCTCGTCAACGGAATTTCGCTCCAAGGGTTCACGGATATTTTCGTTGATGTTAGTGCCCTCTCCCTTGGGGTCGCCTTCCCGCTGATCCGCCACCTGCTCGAGACCGTGAAGCGAGGGGGCAACGGTACCCCGAGGAACCTGCACGTCGTAGTGATGGACGAGCCGCCGACCGATCATGCGATCCGATCCATAACGGGGGACCTCCCGGCCCCGATACATGGTTTCCGGGGAGGCTGGGGCCTGCACGATAAGTCTCGCGCCGCGACGCTCTGGATGCCGCAGCTAAGTCGGGGCAGGCAGGCGATCCTTCGGCAGATCTACCAGGTCATTCGGAACGCCCAGCCCGATACCGTTGTCTGCCCGATCTTGCCGTTCCCAGCCGCCCGACCTCGACTATCCGACGAGCTGATCGAAGAATACGCGGTGGAGTTGCAGGAGTCTTGGCAGGTAGACGCTCGCGATCTGGTGTACGCGGATGAGAAGAGCCCCGTCGATCTTTACCGGTCGATCTTACGGATCGATGACGCGCGTCGGCGAGTCTTCTCGGAAGTCGGGGGGTCGCAGATCGTCCTGTCACCGGTGGGCAGCAAGGCCCTCTCCCTGGGGGCCCTGATGGCTGCCCTGGAGCAAAATTTTACGGTAATGTACGTCGAAGCCATCGGTTACGATGTCGACTTCGACCGCCTCGATGCGCGGATCTCGGGCCCGGCGGGGGAATTCGTCCATCTGTGGCTGCACGGCGAGGCATACGGAACGCCTCACGATTCGGAAGGAGCCGGAACATGAAGCGATCACGAAAGCAGGCTACCATGCGCCCAGACATGAGCCACCCTGCAGTGGTCGGCTCGGGACTTCTCGCGCTCGACATCGTGATCAGCGAGGTGAGCGGAGCTCCCACGAGCTACTGGGCCGGCGGGACTTGCGGAAACGTCTTGATAGCCCTGCGTTACCTTGGTTGGAACTCCCAACCTGTCGCCCGCCTGCGGTCGGGTGCCGCTGCTGATCGCATCCTCGCGGACCTTCGACGATGGGGGGTGTCCGACCGTTTTATCAGCACGGCTGATGATGGCAGCACGCCCGTGATCGTGGAACGGATCACTCAGGGGAGCGGCAACATTCCCCGGCATTCCTTCTCATGGCGATGCCCAGAGTGCGGGTCGCAGTTCCCGGCGTTCAAGCCGGTCCTCGCCACGGTAGCCGAAGAGATCGCCGCGATGGCGGCGGGGGCTCAGGTCTATTTCTTCGACAGGGCGACGCCGGGAGGAATCATTCTCGCCAAGGCGTGCGCCGAGAATGGCGCCTTGGTCGTATTCGAGCCATCGAGCATCGGGAACCAGGTTCTCTTTCGCCAGGCCTGGGAAACCGCCCACATCGTGAAGTATTCGCACGAAAGGCTGCGGGAGCTGCCCGAGATCGGGATGGAGGGGATCCCGCGCTTGCAGGTCGAAACGCTTGGCGAGGCTGGCTTGCGATATCGTCGTGTATCCCAGAGCCACCGGGCGGGTCGATGGGTTGAAATGAAGGCGTTCCCGGTCGATTCGATCCGCGACACGGCTGGCTCGGGGGATTGGTGCACCGCCGGCTTCATCGAACGGGCGGGTAGGGGCGGGGCCGAAGGCTTCCAAAAGTTAACCGATAGTGATCTGGCTGATGCGTTCCGCTACGGTCAAGCCCTCGCTGCTTGGAATTGCGGTTATGAAGGGGCCAGAGGGGGAATGTACGCCGCTGACCACTCGAGTTTCGTCCAGCGCGTCCAGGAGATCCTCGACGGACATGCTGACGGGAATGGTATCCTCCCAGCCCCTCCCGCGAGGACATCCGAGAATGTCGGGGGCATCTGCCCCGCCTGCATCAGGTCGGAGTCGGACGGCTCTGCAACCGGTACGACAGGCCCAGCACGGTAGACCAAACGCTACCGGCTTTGCGGGTGTGCGGCCCCATCCAGCATCCGGGCTGTGGCGTTCGTGGCACCAGTCGGTTAGCTTCATGATGGGGCACCCATGGGCAGCGAAACCGTCCTTCACCGCTTCGACGGCCTGAGCATCTGGAAGCAGGGCGACCAGCGCGCCCCGCACAAGCCGCTCCTCGTCCTCTACGCTCTCGGTCGGTGGCAGGCGGGCCAGAAGGATCTCTCGTTCCAGCAGGTCGAGCCAGACCTCACCGCCCTGCTTCGCGAGTTCGGTCCGCCGCGCAAGTCTGACCACCCCGAGCAGCCCTTCTGGCGGCTCCAGCGCGACGCCGTCTGGACAGTCCACGCCCCGGAGGGCCTGACTCTAAAGACCGGCGACGACATCCCCCGGGTCACCGAGCTGCGGACGCACGACGTCCGGGCCGAGTTCTCGCCTGAGGTGCAGGCCGCCCTTTCCGCTGACCCCGGCCTCGTCGCTGCCATCGCCAGCCGGATCCTCGAGCAGCATTTCCCAGAGTCGCTCCACCCGGACATCCTGAACGCGGTCGGCCTGACGCTGGAGACGGCCGTCACCCGCCGCAAGCGCGATCCGGCCTTCCGCCAGCGGGTGCTCAAGGCCTACGAGTTTCGCTGCGCCGTCTGCGGCTTCGACGTGCGGCTCGGCTCGGTGTCCATCGCCCTGGACGCCGCCCATATCCGCTGGCACCAGGTTGGCGGACCCGACACCGAGGACAACGGCCTTGCCCTCTGCGTCCTGCACCACAAGACGTTCGACCTGGGGGCTTTCACCGTTAGGGAAGGCGTGCTGCTCGTCTCAGACCAGGCGAACGGCACCACCGGCTTCCAAGAGGCGTTGCTGGCCTACCACGGCAGGCCGATTCGGGAAGCCCAGCACCCTGACTGGCGGCCGGAGCCGAAGCATCTCGATTGGCATGGCCGCGAAGTCTTCAAGGGCGAAGCCCGGCACATCGGGTAAGCCGAGGCGCGAGCGGATCTGGCCGAGTTGCCACCTGAAGAGCGTTAGCCAGCGCATCCGGGCGTGCGTGGGGTCAGTGTCCTGGCGTCGACGATCTCGAGCAGCTACGATCTTGGAACCGTGGTCCGATTCGTCCTGTAGCGCTGCTTTCCGCGATGCCACAATCGATTCCCAAAGGCCTGACCGCCGAACACGTCAGGCTCGCCCTGGGCGAGCTAGACGCCGGGGTCGAGCATCCGTTCGGCGCGCCAACGGGTTACGAGGTCGTCTACGAGGGGCGCCGCTACCCGCCCAAGGCGGTGATCGGCTTGGCCTTCCGTCACCTTCACGGCGAAATTCTGCGGCCGGAGGCGTTCAGCGGCGGGGAGGCACCCGGCCAGGCGAACCAAGTTCTGCGGCAGTTGGGATTCGAGGTCGAGAAGAAAGGCGAGGAGACGACCGACTCCGAGAAGCGTGCAGACTGGACCGCCGAGGAAGTCTCACTGATCGTCGCCGACTATTTCGACATGCTGCGGCACGACCTGGCCGACCGGCCCTTCAACAAAGCTGGGCGCAACCAGGCCCTCCGGGAGCAACTGAACGGCCGGAGCAAGGGCTCCGTCGAGTTCAAGCACCAGAACATCAGTGCCGTGCTACTGGAGATGGGGCTGCCTTACATCAACGGCTACAAGCCCGCCAAGAACTACCAGAAGCGGCTCCTTCCCCAGGTGGTCGAGGCCTACCTGGACTCCCATCCCGAGCTGGCGAAGGAGTTGGAGGCGTCTCCCGTGCTGAACCCTTCAGCGTCACCATCCTTAGCTGAGGGGGGCGTGGAGGGCTACTTCGACGATCCGCCCGACCGGATGGTGCTTCCGAGCGGCGATTCAAAGCCTTGGCTCTCGCGGCGGGGACGTAAGGTCGATTTCGCGAGGCGGGACGCCCTGAATCGACAGCTAGGGCAGATGGGGGAGCAGTTCACGCTGGAGATAGAGAGGAAGCGACTTCTGGCTGCAGGACGTGACGACCTGGCGAGCCGAGTAGAATGGATCTCCCAGACCTGCGGCGATGGCGTCGGGTTCGACGTGCTCTCATTTGACGATGCCGACGATAGTGAGCGATGCCTGGAGGTCAAGACAACGTGCCTCGGAAAGTACTTCCCCTTCGTGGTCACGGAGAACGAGCGACGTTGCTCGGAGGATATCGAGGAGCGGTTCCACCTCTACCGGGTCTTCGATTTCTCGCGCCGGCCGCGGGTATACATACTGAGCGGGGCGTTGTCGAAGACTTGTCTGCTGGAGCCGGTGCATTACAGGGCGTCGGTGAACTTGGAATTGGCCGACTAGGAGTTGGGCCATGCTGACCGCGCTTTACTACCCCCATACCGTGCTGCGAGGTGGCGGCCCTCATAACCCTCACGGCGACGAAAGCCTGCTGAAAACTGCGCTACTTCTCTGGGATCGGTTGGAGTTTATCGTCCCCCACGAAGGCTTTCAGCTCCGAAATGAGTACTCCAGCCCCCAATTCAATAAAGCCGTTGAGTTAATCGGGGCGGGGGTGGTCCCAAATCGGACGCAGAAGAAGCGGGCCCATCAATTGATTGAAGAGCTCGTTACATCTCCTCTGCCGGATGATTTCCGGTGGGACGAGCGGATCCCTGAAACTAATCGATACCTTATCTACCCGGACAAGTTCCTCGGCGAGACTTTGGAAGCGCTCAAGCAAACAAATTTGGCCATGCCAGACAACCTCGGACCCTACGAAGACTGGGTCATGAGCAGGAACGTAGGCTTGGCGATAATGTCGATCCTCGCCGAGTCTTGCGCCGGAACGCAAAAGCGGCTCGTCACAGATCAAACGAATTCATACCGTCTGCTGGCCCGATCCATAGCCGCGATCCAGAAGGTTCCCGATGGTCAAGCGAGCGCCGACGTGGAGCGACTGGTCACCATCGCCGTCAAAGTGCTCGATCCAGATCAATTTACGCTCGGCGAGCTCATCGAACTTCGAGAGCAAGAGTTGAAGAAGCCGGGGAAGCGGCTCAGGAAGATGCGCCATAATTTTATGAATCATATTGACGCCTACGTTAAACGAATTGCAGCCTGCCAGGGAGATACCGCTGACATCCGAGAGATCGAGAGGCAATATGAAGAGGACGTGCGGGACGATCTACAGGAACTGAAGGACAGTCTCAAACGCAGCAGGACAGACGCCTTACTTTCCAAGGAATTTGGCATCGGGACCATCGCCACCGTGGGATCGTCAGTGGTCGGCGAAGGATTCAATATCCCGGCTCTGACGATGGTGGCGGGGGTGGCGGCCGTAGGAACCCTGGTGTCGGGTGTGCGGGCCTATCAGGCGAAGAGACGGGACGCACTATCCAAACACGCGATGTCATGGCTACTCATGGCATCACGCCGCGGGACACTCGAGTGGTATTGATCGTCCCTTGCAACTGCCAATCAGCTATGTCGTGGCTCTTCGGAGGCATGGCGAATAACCGCAAGAGTTGGACCCCGAAGCAACGCCAGCGCGCGATGGGGCTCTACCACCGGCAATCCCCCGCCTTCCGATATCCCGCCGACTCGGCCTCTGCCGCCGTCTTGAACGGGACGCGGTTCTTCTCGCTCATCGAGGCCGCGCCCCGGCAGTTCGGTGTATGGTAGACGAAGCTCCGGCGGTTCCCCAAGACCCCCGCCGTAACGGGGACGCCCTTGCCGCTCCTCCATTCCCAGGGCGGCACGGCCCATAGCCCTCGCTTCGCTGCCTTCGCCTCGGCCTCCAGCGTGGCCAGCTCGCGGTCGGCGGGGGCGTACTGCCGATACCAGTGCGCCATCCCAGCTCGGACGAGCTCATGATTCATCGAGCGGCCGTCGGGCAGGAACACCTCGGCCACGGTGCGGCCGTAGCGGTCCCGGTCCATCTCCCGAACGGTCACCTGCTGGCCGAAGGCCATCTCGGACGCGGCCTGCTTCGCCCGCGTGCCAAAGTCCTGGCCGGTCTCCGGAGCATCTACCCCATGCAGCCGGACCTTCACCTGCCGCTTCTCGGCGGTCAGGACGGTCAGCGTGTCACCGTCGGAGATGCCGACGACCTTGGCCGCGAAGTCCCCAGCGAGAGCCGGGAGAGGCCAGCAGACGAGGAGCAGGAAGGCAGCGATAAAGCGTTTCATGCGAGCAGGATAGGCCATTGACCGGCTCTTGGCTAGCGGGATCTCAGAAGGCTCCTACCGATAAACCGCGCATACCTGAGTCCGGCACGACGTGGACGATGCCCGAGGTGCCCTCGACGTCGAGATAAGTCAGGCCGATGCCAGGGTCATCGAGTTTGGATTATGGGCCTCTCGCCTTCCTATTCTTGATGATCGCTGAGAATCTATTGATTGAGTGATAGCCAAGCAACGGTGCTAAGCGGACTTAGGACGAGCAGCGTCCATAATATTAAGGTAGTGAAAGTTCGCCAGTTCTCATCATCTCCTGCAGTTGGGTTTTCCCTTTATTCCAGTAGACCGAATCTCTTGCGCCAGGTCGCGTCTCTTCCTCCCACACATAGTAAGCACTGATGGCCACCCACTCCTCGGGAACGGGCGGGAAAAACAAAGTCATGCACTTCTTCAGCCGCTCAAAAGCGACTGGCGGGATTACCAAGGCGGGCTGTGCGCCACGTCTGCCGTGGGAAACCCAGTTACGGTATTTCCGGACTTGGTTTACGTCTTCGATCAGGTTGTTGTCCGACCCCTTAAACGAGGACAAGACGGCATAAAAACTCCCTTCACCAATACGGTCCCGAGCCGCCCTGATGGCATCTCGAATCGCTCGGTGTTGGTATTGTGGTTCCTCGGCTTGCATTTGGTCGAGGATTGCGCCACGCACGTTGGCCTCGAAAACCGAGAACAGTACCACCACAGCCAAATCGTCGAGATGCACTGACGCATTCACCGCAGCTCTAACGATCGCCTCTTTGGTCAGGTCGATGAAGTGTCGGTCGCCCCTCCAAGGCGGCGCATCCCACGGAATCCTGTCCCAATAACGATTACCCATTCGCTCCATTCGACGGAGCGTTTTTTTGGTATCCTCATACCACAGCCAGGCATCGTCCAGCGTCCTCATGACAGAAGATCCTGCAACGCCGCCACAAAGGTTTCTTTCGAAAAATCTTGGATCGTATAATTGTCGTCATCCACGATGTTCCACTTCTTGGCATCAGCAGAGGCAACACGGAAAAGCATGTACTTCCGCGTCCTGTTTCGCATGTCTACCCGTCCCTCGGCACGGAGCCCAAGGTCCCCGCTCCTGCCTATGGCACCCACGATGTTGCGTCCCTCTGGAATTACCTCAACGAATTTCGCCGCCAGATTGATGCGAAGAGCAGCGACGTCGTAAATCCCTAATCCTTGCTCCTCTTTTGAGATCTTTCCCGTTTCGACGGTCAGGACTTTTTGGGTGTCTTCCTCCGCGAGCCACTTAATCATCTGAGCGAGCAGGTCAGCAACAGCGTCCTTCCAATCTTCGATAAGCCGTCGGCGTAGTTCGACACCCCCCTCACGTTTCGCCTGCTCCTCTAGCCACTCTTTGAAGCTGAGCCGCGGAGAGGAAGTCTGCTCGCTGATAGTATCTGCAGCGGCTGCCCAAGCAGCGTCTTCGGTCGGCCCACTGCCAAGATGCTCTGCACCAAGGGTTGGCGAGGAGAGCACCACCCAGCCGCCCGGCATGTACGGCTCTCGTTGGCCGAGAACGTAGACCGGCTCCCGGTGAATCGCCTGGGCATGAGGAAAGCGAGAGCGTACGATTTGTTGCGGATCCAAAGTGGCATCCTCCTAGGACGCAAGTCTTGCGTCATTTTACCACTCATCCATCGCCGGAGCTACCTTCGGCCAGAGCACGGTCAACCCTCCTTCGACCGGGCTTTCGCCCCGCCTCCGGCCTTCGCTTTCCCCTTGGCCGCGGGCTTCTCGGTCTTCTCCGGAAGCACCGGCGACTTCCAGGTGATCTGGAACTCGACCTCCTCCCCGTCCTCGCCGCGCTCGTGCTCGACGCTGATCATCGCGTCGGGCGGGATCGACACCCGCTCCCCGGCCACCTGGATGCGGAACCGCTGGCCGCCCTCCACGGCGTCGGCCAGCCTCCGGAGCTTGTCGGCGAATTGGGAGAGTGGGTAGGCCTTGGTGACGTCGCGCTCGGGCTTGGCTTTTCGGGCGGGCATGGCTGTGGATGGTCCGGGGAGGGGTAGCCGATCTCGAAACAGACCGCGTAAGCGGATCGACTCATCAGGCGAACCGCATCAGCAAGACCAGCGAGGCGACGGCCATGACGAGCCCGATGACCTCGTAGGCGTTGAGCGACTCCCTGAAGGCGAAGGCCCCGATGGCCGTCAGCAGCAGGATCATCGAGACCGAGTAGACGACGCCGATGGTCGCCAGCTTCAGGTGCCGCATCACGTAGACCCAGCCGAACGCGGTCGAGGCGTAGACGGCGAAGCCGACGTAGAACCAGCCGGAGCGCAGCGGGGCCTTCTGGGCGCTGGCGAGCTTGAGCAGGTAGTCGCCCAGCACGCCGACGGCGCTGAATCCGACGGTGACCAGGATGGGGAGATAGCCCTTCACAGGCACGCTACCCCAGCAGGTCCACGATGCGCTTGACCTTCTCGGCGCCGAGGCTGGCGACCAGCGGCTTCATGGCCTCCATGGCCTCAAGCAGGTCGGGTTCTCCGCCCGAGGGCGCCTGCTTCGGAGGCGGGGCCAGGTAGCCCTCGACCCCCTGGCTGGGGGCCGCTGCCTTGGACTTTCGCCCCGGCTTGTACTTCTTGCTGGTCTCCCGGCTCTTCATCTGCGACTTCGTGGCGCTGAAATGCTGTGGCGCGACCTCGATCCCGAATTCCTTAAGGATATACGCGGTGCCCTCCTGAGGCCCCTCGTGTCCGGCAGCTAGGGCCCGGCGGATCGCTTCGGCTTTGGTCATCCCCTTGACGCCGGATTCATCGGGCTCCTGCGACTCGATGGCCACCTGCTCCTCGATGTCCTGGCTCTCGTCCTCGGGCTCGATGCGCTTGGGGGCGGCCTTCGCTGCTCTCTTGGCCATGGGAGCCTCAGGGTTGGGAGGGCGACTGTGGTCGACAGATTGCCCATCTTAACAGGACAGCGGCAGCTTGCAACATAGTGCTTGCGCCAAGACAGCAGATGCCATATGGTCATCGAAGCGGGGTGGAGCAGTCCGGTAGCTCGCCAGGCTCATAACCTGGAGGACGCCAGTTCAAATCTGGCTCCCGCTACCAATTATTGGCTAGGCATATGGACAACGGATCTCGATATTGCCGCCCTTACGGGGCGGTATCCAAGCGGACAAAGGAAGCGGTCTGTAAAACCGTCGCTTCGGCTTCGCAGGTTCGAATCCTGCCCGCCCTACCATTCCCACGACCTCGATTTAGCTGGTGACCTCACATCAGTAGGTTGTGAGGGTTAGCATGCCGGTCTCCAAAACCGTGCGGAGCGCGTTCGAGTCGCGCTACTGGTGCCAATATCAAATCCTGTGAACGTCGCTCAGTTAGGTAGAGCGCAGCACTGAAGATGCTGGCGTCGCTGGTTCGATCCCAGCCGTTCCCACCAATCCCCGCATCGTGGTCGCCAAGTCGGCCTATCGCGCAGGCTCGCCTGTTCACTAGTGGCCATTTGCGTGATAGGGTTACTGACGAGACCGGTCGGCGTGGTGATGAACCGGCCAGCGCCGGGCCGATTCGAGAGAGGGAAGGGCGAAGCGAGGTCATCAAGCCCGGGGAAGCGAACGTGGTCGGGCCTGATCGGCAGCGGAAGGTCATTCACGTCGACATGGACGCCTTCTACGCGTCTGTGGAGCAGCGTGACAATCTCGAGCTACGCGGGCAGCCCATCGCTGTCGGCGGCTCGCACGAGCGGGGCGTGGTCGCGGCCGCGAGCTACGAGGCCCGCCGGTTCGGCGTCCGGTCTGCGATGCCCTCGGTCACGGCGAAGCGGAAATGCCCCGAGCTGATCTTCGTGAAGCCGCGGTTCGACATCTATCGGGCGGTGTCGCACCAGATCCGCGCCATCTTCGCCGAGTACACGCCGCTCGTCGAGCCGCTCTCGCTCGACGAGGCCTATCTCGACGTCACCGAGAACCTGAAGGCCATGGCATCGGCGACCAACATCGCCGAGGAGATCCGGGCCAGGATCCGCGCCGAGACGGGCCTGACCGCCTCCGCCGGCGTCTCCTACAACAAGTTTCTGGCCAAGATGGCCTCCGATGAGAACAAGCCCGACGGCCTGTTCGTCATCACGCCGAAGATGGGGCCGGGCTACGTCGAGGCCCTGCCGGTGGGGAAGTTCCACGGGATCGGCCCCGCGACGCAGGCGAAGATGGAGGGGCTCGGGATCTACACCGGCATCGACCTCAAGGCCCAGACTCTGGAATTCCTGCAGGAGCATTTCGGCAAGGCGGGCCCGTATTACTACTGGCTGGCCAGGGGCATCGACGAGCGGCGCGTCTCCCCCGATCGCGTCAGAAAGTCCGTCGGCGCGGAGACGACGTTCAGCACCGACATCTTCACGCCCGAGGAGGCCCGAGCCGCCCTCGATCCGCTCATCAGCAAGGTCTGGACGTACTGCGAGAACGCGACCATCCGGGGGCGGACGGTGACTCTCAAGGCCAAGTACGCCGACTTCCAGCAGATCACCCGCAGCCGGACCCTCGATGAAACGGTCGCATCGCGGGCCATGCTCGAGGAGCTGGTCTTCGCGCTCACCGAGCCGCTCTTCCCGGTCAGCAAAGGTATCCGGCTGCTCGGCGTGACCATCTCCTCGCTGGATACAGAGTCGTCGCCACGCCCTGGCCAGCAGCTCCTTCTGCCGTTCCAGTCGGCATGATCAGAACAGTCTCAACTGCTCCGCCTTCGCCTGGCGGCGGCTGACCACCGCCTTGGCGTGGCCGTTCGTCAGCCTCACCCGGTCCGGCATGGGGACGACCACGTGCTCTGGCGCCTGAACAGGCTCGGGCTGGGCTGCGTCCGGCTCCGGGTTGGCCTCGACCGAAGCTGGCACCTCGGCCGCCTGCTGCTCGGCCAGCTTTTCCCTGAGCCGGGCTGTCACCGGCCTCTCGGCCCTTGCGGCCTTCCTCACCGCACGCTCGGGGGCGGCCTCGACGGTGTTCGCCTCCCGCAACGCCTTGATCTTCTCGGCCACCTCGCCGGCGGGAGGGATGCCCTCGGGTGGGTTCTCCGAGAGGCCGGCCTTGAGCAGGTCGCGAAGGCCCGCCAGCTGGCTCATGTAGTCGGCATGTTCGAACGGTTTTCCGAGGCGGGCCTCGTAGTCCTTGAGCTGGCCCTGCCTCACACCGATCTCCGCCCGGTGGCTCCGGCAATCGTAGTCATAGCTGTTCGCCAGCCGTTCCAGCGCGTTCAGCACGGCACGCGGGCCGGGGTTGTCCCGCAGCAGCGTCTCCCGGCGTCGGGTCGCCCCGTCCAGCACGACCTCCGTCCCGCCGAGCGGGTGCAGGATCAGGCTGGCCTCCAGTCCGCGGTATCGCCCGAGCGGGGTGCGGTAGGTCTCGCTCACCTTCTCCGGCATCCGCTTCATGCGATCGGCGACTGCCTCCTGCGACGGAACAGCCTCGCTCTTCGCGAGTGTCGCCTTGTCGGCCTCCAAGCCCTCCAGCCGCTTCTCCAGCCGCCGGATGTCGTCGGGGAGGTCCCTGACCGACTGCCTTGCGCGGTACTGCTCGTCCAGGTGGTTCTTCCGCAGAATAGCCAGCCGCTGGAGCTCGGCGTCGGCCTCGGCCAGCGTCAGCACGGCCGGGTTGCCCGAGGCGATGGCCTTCACCTCGGCATAGCTCAGCTCCTGGCCGCCGATGTCCTCGGCCTTCCTGACCGCGCAGTCGCCGCTCATCACCTGGGCGATGAATCGGGCCTTGGTCTCCAACGCCTGCCACATGTAGGCGTCGAACGAACCCTCGGTGACGTATCGGTAGATGGCCACCTCGGAGTTCTCATTGCCCTGACGGAGGATGCGGCCGTCTCGCTGCTCGACCTCGGCGGGCTTCCAGGGGGCGTCGAGGTGATGGAGGGCCACCAGTCGCTTCTGGACGTTGGTGCCCGTGCCCATCTTGGACGTCGAGCCCAGGAGCACGCGAACGGTGCCCTGACGGACCTTCTCGAACAGTGCCTGCTTCTTCGCGTCGGTGTCGGCATCGCCGATCACGGCGATCTGGGCCCGTGGGATGCCGTGGTCGACCAACTTCTCCACGATCTCGTCGTAGGCCGAGAACGGGTTTGCGTTCACGCCCATGTCGCAGAAGACCATCTGCGTGCCGCGTTTCTCGGCGGTCGCGTTCCAGATCCGGGCCACGTTCCTGACCAGGGCGTTGATCTTCGACTCCGGGAAGTCGCCCCCGGTCCCGAGCATCCGGCCGTCGAGGGCCAGCTTGCGGCCGTCCGTGGTGATCGCCAGGGCGTTGTCCTCGCGTGGATCGACCTTCTCGTTGCGGATGCGGTCGTACCGCTTGATGAGCCCCGCCTGCAAACCCTTCTGCTCCTCGGACATGGGGCAGGCCATGGTCTGGGGCTTCCCGCCTTCAAGCTTCGGCCGGGGCAGGTCCAGCATCTCCGCCGTCTGCACGTCGGCGAAGGCGCGGAACATCTGGACCAGCTCGGGCAGGTTCACGAACTTCGCGAAGCGGCTGCGGGGCCGGAGCGATGCACCGTCGGGCGAGATCTCCATGGAGTCCACAACCTCGCCGAACGTGGCGGCCCAAGCGTCGAAGTGCTCGATGCCGCGCGAGCGGAGCCCCTCGGGGTCGAGGAACCGCTGGTTGGTGTACATCTCGACCATGGTATTCGTGATCGGCGTGCCTGTGGCGAACGTGACGCCGTGGCCAGGGTGGCGTTCGTCGAGGTAGCGGCACTTCATGTACAGATCAAAGGCCCGTTCGGAGCCGCTGGTCTGGATGCCTGCGACACGCTCCATCTTGGTGGGAGTTTCGAGGTTTTTGAAACTCATCGCCGACTCGTCTACGAACAGGTGGTCAATCCCCAACTCATCGAAGACCAAACCACTGTCCTTCTTGTCCTCAGCCAGAAGAGCTTTGAGCTTTTCTTCCCTCGCCACTTTTTGCTTTTCTAGCGTCTTCGTGATGTTCCGGCCCAGCGTGGCCTTGTCAATCAGGAGATCTTCGTATTCTTTGATCTGATCGCGCAGGAACCGCTCTTGGAACTCACGCGACATACCAATCCGCTCGAAGCTCGAATGAGTGGTGATGATGCCATCCCAGTCTCCTGAAGCGATCCGAGCCGTCAGGAGTTTTCGCTTTTCTCGCGTGAAATCCTCCTTGGTCGCGACGAGAAGCTTGGCATCAGGATATAACTGGAGGAATTCGCGAGCGAACTGCTCCAGCATGTTGTTCGCGATGCAGTACATCGGTTTTTTAATGATGCCAGCCTGCTTCATCTTCATTCCGGCGGCGCACATCTCGTAGGTGTTGTGGGTGACGATGAAATCATCCGTGATGTAGAGGCGCGACGGGTGGGCTACTGCGATACACTGGGAGGGTGCGACCCCGTCAGGGGATATAGAGACGATGCACCGCTTCGGGGTGCGGCGATTTATTGTGGACCCCTTCCAGGCTAGCACCTTTCGCTTCAGCCGAAATGGAACCATTCCATCAGGCAGCTTTACGTCTACGGTGAATTTGACGCTTCCTGGCGCAGCGCCTTCCATGATGCGCTTGTGCGGGATGCCGCCCAAGCTCCTCACCAGCGCGACCATTCCGTCGGCCAATCTCTCCGAGTAGCTGGTGTACCGGGCCGTCCGCCCCACCACCCCACCGTCGGCATCCATCAGGCCCTGGATCATCCCCAGGCGGTCGGCCGGGGAGGCGTAGAGGTAGTCGTTAGGGATGAACTTGTCGCGGCTCTTCAAGTTCCACAGCCCAAGCTCACGGATGATCTTGTTGAGCGGGTTCGGCCTGACGCCGCCCGCGACCATCCACGCGACGGGACACTTCCCCGGCTTCGACCAGGTCTTCGCCGTCACGCCAGCGGGCAGCGCGAGGTAATCGAGTTGAACGGACTCGGGGACTGCCAGTTGGACCGAGAACTGGCGGAAGGATGCGTCGCCGATGAGCACGCCGAGGGTGTATGGGTCGAGTGGCAACTCAACGGCAGTGAATTCAACCGGGCCGGTCAGCGGCACGTAGTGCCGTTCGTGAATAGTTCGGGCTAGCTCCTCCGTAGTTCTGACTTTGGGTTGCCCCTTGACGGTGACATGCCCTTCGCGCTTCGCCTCATTCCATCGCTGCCGTTCCGCACTCGTCTGGGTCAGCCAGAGATGCTCTCCGCATGCTCGCGTAGATGAGCCATCGGAGAAGGCAACCCGCCAGATTGCCTTCTCACCTTGCGGGAAAACTCCAGTGACCTGCGTCACGGTGCCATCGCCCGCGATTACCTTATCCCCCGGCCGGAGGTTGCCCATCCGCACCCAGCCAGTTGGTGTCAGGACTTTCGCGTCGAGTGGCTGGGCCTTGCCCGCTCCGACGGCGTGCGCGAGCAGCGTGTTCCCCGCCGTCATGCACCGCCAGACCGCGTCGACCTGATGGGGCTTGAGCGTGATCGCCCTGCTCATCCCCGGAAAATCTAGATGGCTGCCATCGAACAGCCGTGGCCGGATGTTGTTGTAGGTGTCGTTGTAGATCCTCACCAGCCGCTCGGTGCGGTCGGGGTCGGCGAAGATCCACGACTTGAACCGCTCCTTGATGAGCTTCTGCTTCTCCTTGGCGGCCTGCGTCTCGGTCGGGTTCAGGACCCGCTCGTCGCCGTTGACGCCGCGGATCGTGTCGTAGATGACCGGTGATTTCAGGTTCAAGGCCTGGGCGAGCAGCTCCGTGCCGTTGATCCGGCCGGTCCCGAAGTCGGCGGTGGCCGCGACCGACTGGATGGCCCGGTAGTCGGGCTCCAGGCTCCAGACGGCATCCTTCTTCAGGTGTCCGACGGTGAACGAGCCGCCGAAGAGCTCCTCAGCGAACGCCTTGATGTCCTTCTCGGGGATCCATGGGGCGCCCAGGTTCGCGTCGATGTCGCCGGGTAGCACGTCCTCGGGCTGGACTGAGCGCAGGGCCTCGACGTTCCGGGCATACCCCGGCCCTGCCTTCTCGGCGACGGCGAGCTTGTGGCGGACGTTCCCCGAGAGGTAGTCGTCGGCGACTTCGAACTTCCCGGTCTCAGGGTTTTTGAAGATCAGGTCGCCAAGCTCGGCGACGACGGCCTCCTCGGGCTTCCCGTAGAGCAAGGCGATGAACGGCAGGTCGACGGCCCCTCGCTCGTTCAGCGAGACCAGCAGCCCTTCCTCCGCGGAGGCGACGTGCGTGACGGGCGGCTTCGGGCCGACCACGTCCCGCTTCATGATAGCGGCCTTCTCCGCCTTGCCGGTCGCCTCGTCGTACTCCTCGAGGCTCATGACGAGCATGGCGTCCGGGTCCTCCCGGAACTTCACCAGGTTGGGCATGCGGCGGATGGTGCCGTTCTTGGTCTCCGTGAACGTGGTCTTATTGACCGGGCCGTACTGGGCCACGAATCGGTCGTAGGCCGCGTTGAGCGCCCGGCGTGCCTCCTGGCGGTTCGCCTCGGGCCAGCCCTCGTTCTGGGACTGGAGCACGCGGCGGGCGAGGTCGCGCAGCCCGATGAGCGAGCCGATCTTTCGGGCCTGGGGCGTGCCGTCGGACCTGAGGAGGACGCCGCAGTAGGTGACGGGCTCGGCAGTTCCGTTCTCGACCTGGCGGATGACCTTGTCGTCGCCGACGAACAGGGAGCCTTCGGTGATATGCCGGAGCGGCGGGGGCGGGACGAAGGCTGGTTTTTCTACTTGGACTTCTACTACATCTACTCGTTTTTCGGGGTCTAGTAGAACGGCCGGAGGCGGATTCGGCCGCTCCGCCTCGGACTGCTTCACCTGCGGCAACCGGGCGATGGCCTCCTTGAGCTGGCTGGCCAGGTCGCCGTTCGACTTCACGCTGAACCCGACCGCCCCGTGGAGCAGGTGCTCGCGACTCCAGTCGCCGAGGACCATCTCGTCGTGGTTCAGGAAGTAGCGGTTGACCGGCAGGTCGGCCCCGGCGATGCCGATCTCGGAGGTTTCCAGCCATTCCGGGTCCGCGTGGTTCGGCGCCTGGCCGGGGGCCCGCTTACGCAGGAACAGGATGTCCGTGGTGACCGCCGTGCCCTCCCGCTTGAAGGCGTCATTCGGCAGGCGGATGGCCCCGAGGAAGTCGGCCTGCGAGGCGAGCAGTTCGCGGACGGCGGCGTTCTGCTTGTCGAGGGTGAAGTGGCTGGTGACCACGGCGAGGACGCCGCCGGGCTTCAGGGCCTCGACCGACTTGGCGATGCAGAAGTCGTGGAGGGAGAGCTTCCGGCCGTGGAAGTCGAGGTGGACGTTGGCGAAGGGGACGTTGCCGATCACGGCGTCGAGAGGAGGGAGCTTCGAGTCGCGGAAGTTTTCGATGCGGATATCTGCCGAGGGATGCAGCTCGCGGGCAATGCGGCCGGTGAGGGAGTCGAGCTCGACGCCGATGAACCGCTGACCTGCGGGAGCGTGAGCCATGAAATTGCCGGTCCCGCATCCCGGCTCGAGCACGGTCGCGGTGGTAGGAACGCCCAAACGCGAAAGGGCGTCGTGCATGGCCCGCATGACGACGGGGGAGGTGAAGAACTGGGAGAAGGTCGTCCGCTTGGCGGAGTCGTATTCCTCGGGGGTCAGGAGCGAGCGGAGCTCCTCGCCGATCTCGCGCCAGCCGTCCTTGAACTGGCCAGTGACGGGATCGGAGAAGATGGAGAGGGCCACCGCCCCGAAGCCGCCGAATCGGCGGAGGGCCTGCATCTCGTCGTCGGTGGGGGGACGCTGCTCGCGTTCGACGGTCTTGAGCGTGCGGATGGCGGCGAGGATGTCGCGGGCTTTGGCTTTCTCGCCTGATGAGAGGGGATTGTCCATGGAACCTCCTTGAGACGTTGAAGGCCCCGCGAGCGGGGGCCTGACGTCGGAGCGATCAACCGACTCAGCAACGGCCGGGTCAAGCGAAATGGGAGGGGACCCATTGCAGCTTGAAGCGGACGGCTGGGGAGGTACGGTCGCGGAGGAAGGCCCTGGCGGGCCGTGCACGGTATGGGGAGGGGGTTCGGAGAACGAGAAAAGCCCCTGGCCGCGAGACGGCCTGACACGTTCCACGAATGAGTCGGGGCGATCTTTGGAGGAGAAGCGGCTGGCGAAGGACATGCTGGGCGGTCGGCTGGGATTCGGCCCGACAAGGTGTAGCATGCCCGCGGCGGGGAGCCAACCGGAAATAGAAGCGACTACAGCGATCGTGCGCTTGACCTAAGGCGGCGTCTGATTCACTATTTGCAAGTCGCATCATTGAGGCGACAATGTCATTAGCATTAATAGAAGGACTATAAATATGCTTATAAAAGTTATGACGAACCGCAATACCCAGCGTATCATTCAGAACGTGACCGACGTGGAGATCCACGAAAGCGGGTTTCAATTTGTTTCGGACAGAGAATTGCACGACACGCTGACGAAGGGACCCGGCGTATTTCGCACCACGGGTCTATCTCCCTCAGCTGTACATACATTCGATGAATCGATCGATAATCGCTCTACCGGAGGCCCCGAGGGCGTGCGAGTACGCTTCGTGGATTATGAGAAGGACGGGCAGTGGCATCGCCTTGCCGTAGAGTGCTTCGCATACATCTGCAACGACGAAGGTAGGACCATCGCCAAGGTTGCGTAGAGATTAAGTGGGGCGGGCCGCGTGTTCGCCCCCTACCGCCGCCTGTCTCCCTCCCACATACTATTCTCGTCGATCTGACGGCCCACACGCTCCATGTTCAGGCGCTGGGCGTGGGTCAGGTGATTCGTGCTGCGGAATACCGCGCTGAACGCCTGCAGGACTGCTGGCAGCGCCATGGCGACCATGCAGCCCACGGCGATGTGGTTCAGGAGCATGGCCTGCTTGCCGCTGGCGTTCTGGGCCATGCGCTCGGCCTCGCGGGCGACGAAGGAGGGGCTCACGGCGTTCATAGACGTGGCTCGTAGCTTACGGGGAACGGCGGGCAGCCGGAGGGGTCGATGGGGCACATGGCACAACCCGTCAGCAGCTCGATCACAAACGCGGCGATTATCCAGCTGCGCCAGAACACTTCTGCTTCTCCTCCTCGATCACCCTCTGGCACACGAACACGCAGGACTCGCAGATGTGGACCTGTCCGCCTGGTGCCGCGACGATGAGCTCGCCCTCGGGCGGCCGCTTGCCGCAGAAGTCGCAGACCACGACGCTCACAGTTTGCACTCACCGAAACGGGGCCGCTCGTCCTCGGGCATGGTCTCGCGGAGCTGCTCCATGACGATCACCATCCCGCGCACGTCACGCCAGACAATGTCCGGGGTGCTGGCTTGGTTCAGGTGCCGGACGGTCTCGCAGGATGGATAGTACGGCTCGGGTGCCGCGTCACTGACGGGTGCGTTGCCGCAGCCACTCAATGACAGGCTGCTTATCAGTGTCGCCAGGAGCGTCGCGCTTGACCTTCGCATGTTTCCTCTTGATCTCATTCGTTTTCTTCACCTGCTGCTGCTCGTAGGTCGCCTTGCCGCTGAAGTAGCCCTTCCAGTAAAGCCCACCCCCCGCAGCTATGCACAACAGCGCGAGGATGGCAATCAGTTTCGCGTTAAACAATGCCCTTCCTCCGGTTGCTGAGCCGCCCATAGATGGTCAGGCCGAGGCCGACGAATACGAGGGCGATGAAAAGCCAGCGAAGGGTTTCCGAGTAGCCGATGACCGGCTCGATCGCGTCCTTGGCCTCGGAGAGGGCGACGTCGCCCGCAGTGCCGACCGCAGCCACGGTGCTGCCGATCAGTTCACGGCTCTTGGTGAGCGGCTTCAAGGGCTCGGGGGCGGTGCCTTCGAGGAACAGGGCTTTCTCGGCGGCGCGGCGCTTGACCAAGCCAGGCAGCACTTTGCCCGCCGACTTGCGCCACTTCGGGAACTGCGCGGCTGCGTCGCGATATTTCCCCGCGTTTAGAACCTCCAATAGCTTGGACTTTGCAAACGCGCCTTCGCCGATGTTAAAGGCGAGCGACACCAGCGCGTCGAACTGCTCCTGCGACAATTCCATGGTGACCAACTTGTTCACCGCCCGCTCGAACCTGCCAATATCGCGACGCAGCATTTCCTCGGCCTGTTTCTTGGTCACCTTCATGCCTTGCTTCACGCCTTTGGTGGAGCCGTAGCCGATTGTCCAGACGTTGCCGGGGCATAGGTACGCCTCCAGCCGCAACCCTTCGTGGTCTTTAATCAGTGCGATCCCGCGATCCGATACCTTCATGGTTCCTCTTCAGCTTTTCGATGATTTTCGTCGTTTCCGGCTCAATATCCACGCCAGCCAGGCGGCACTCCCGCTCAAGCAGAAGAGCCAGTCTTTCGAGAACAGCATTACGAGTCGGCTCCATCGGCGAGTTCTCCCATGATGCTGGCGTAGCCCGCCATATCCACGAAATTGTCCGTGTTGAGGCTTCCGCCCTTGGTGCGGGCCAGTTTCAGCAGCACCATCATGGCCGCCACGTCAGCCGCCGAAACGGGATGGCGCAGCCACGCGCTCCACAGTCGGGCGATGTTGCGGTGCGTCTCGTGCTTGTCGCCGTGCTGCCTGGCTCGGTCGCCCCCGACCAGATCCGCCGCCCTGCGGGCGATCTCCTCTGCCTTCATAACTTTCCTGTCCATCGTTTGTTGTCGTCCAGGTGCATCGGGATGAAATGCGCCTCCCTTCCCTCGATGACCACGCCACACCCGAGGGATACGGGGAGCAGGTTCTTTCTTCCATAGGCGAAGGCGTAGGCCTCCGAGTCGATAAGGCAGCCCGTGTTCATGCCGAAGTGCTGTCCTTCAAATGCCACTCCGGCAAAGGCATGAATGTGCCCGATGACCACTGAGCGCTTGGCCTGCTTCATGTAGTGGATGTGGGCGTACTGGCCGGAGCGCCCAGCGTCGCCGTGGATGTAGGACACGCCGTCGATGCGGTGCTCATCCCTCCACTCCCAGCCGTCGGGAGCGTGCAGCACCATGCTGATGTGCTTGAGGAACGCGGCGGGGATGCCGGCGGAGTACGCCTTGCGGTGGCCGCGCACGGTGTGGTTCGAGGTGCATACCAGCACGTCGGGGAAGGCGGTGTAGAACGGGGCGATGCTGACCAGCGCCGCCTCCAACTCTCCCCCGGGTGATAAGCCGTCCGGGTCGTGGTCGTAGCGCGAGAGCGCGTGCCAGTCCACCTCGTCCCCGAGGCACACCACGGAATCGCACTTGTACGCATCGCGTACAGCCTTCAGGAACTCCAGCGCGTCGGGGTGGCAGAAGGGATGGTGCATGTCGGGGATGACGAGCACCCGGCGCGGGCGGTGGGCTTCGATGGTGGGGGCCAGGACGACAGGCCTCGGCTCGACGTGCTGACGTACTGTGGCCTTGAGGGCCTCCTTATGCTTCGCCTTGACAACCCACTCGCGGATGGTTGCACCTCTCGGTGACCCTGGCTGGCGACTGATGGCCTCGGCGGTTTCTCCTGCCAGAACCCTCCTGACGATCTCAGCCTTGTAAGCCTCGTCGTAGGGTTCGCGCCGCATTCAGTCCTCGGCCTCGTCGCCGTAGTCGATGAGCAGGTCGATCGCGGCCTTGCAAAGCGCGTAGAAGGCGACCGCGTTCGTGAGGGGCTCGCCAGCCTTGTCCGTCACCCTCACGATGCAATCCTCGTCCTCGTAGGCGTAGGAGGCGGGCGTATCGAGGGTATGGACCTTGCTCATTTGCGACCCCTTAGGAGCGTAATGACAACGTCCATCTTGCCGTTGATCTCGGAGATGTTCTTCTCGATCATGATCTGGGAGTCTTCCAGCGAGGACTGCCGCTTATCGAGCGACCAGTACGCACCGCCGATGGTGGTGCCGATGACGGATACAGTCGAGATGAAGATTTTCCAGCCATGATTTCGGAGGGTATCGCCAATGTCGACAATCATTATCTACTCCTAGACTGGTTATAAAAAGTCTATACCATTTGTTGCGTAGGCGCAACGAGGCAATGGTTAACGCTTGGAAATGGGCTGGAGGATGACATTCCCACCGGTGAAAGTGATCGATGATCCTGTGATACGCACTCGGTTGATGGCTGCGCTGCTCCCATGTCGGACGTGTGCCGCGGTGTCAGTTGAGCCGGATACCGCCCCGGACCCGATGAGGCAGGTTTCACCAGACGCAGAGGGCTGCGAGATTACGAAGGAGCCGTTGTAGCGAGACGAGCCGGCGCCAGAGTTGCCATCAGACGTGGTGTTTGCTGCGCTTCCGTTGTCCCGGTTGTTTCGAGTGGCACTGACGTAAGTCGATCCGCCATCGCTACTGAGATCGATGGTGAACGCGCCGTTTGGGCTCGATACCATTTCGACGATGTCCAGCCTGTAGGCCGAATACGTCGTGAAGTCGACCGTGAAGACTGTCGAGCCACCGGAGAGCGTGCCCGTCACGGCGGAAGGCATACCCGAGATGCCGAGGAGTTGGCTGCCGTCCACTGCTGGGAGTCTGGCTGACCAATCCAGCTTCACGATCTGGTTGGCGCTGGTGCCGGTGTTGAGGCCCATGTTCAAGCCGCTGAACGTGAAATCCCCTGAGGGAATTACGGCCCCCTTACCCCCGGTCGAGCCCACACCGATCAGGCGGTTGGCCGCGAGCGCGGGTTCGTAGGAGAGCATCCGCCAGTTTCCCGAGCCGAGGTAAAGCATTGTCGCCGTGGCCCCAGCCGCGGTGGTGATATTCGCCCCGCCCGGCAGGATCAGGCTGGTGGCGTTGTGGGTGATGGTCAGGGCGCCGGTGAACCGGATGAAATAAAGCGGGGCCGAGGTGCTGGCGGAACTGCCGAACGAGTTAATGGTCGTCGTGCCAGTGATCGAGACGGCGAACACGCCGGTTGAGCCGAGGTTCGTGGTGGACGCCGACGCGAGGCTGGCCTCCGTGCCGGGGAAGGTGTAGGCCGAGAGGAACGAGGTCAGGGAGACGCCGTTGACGAACGGCATGAAGTTGTTGGCCGTACTGTCGAACTCGCCCAGCTTGATGTCGTCGCTGCCGTCGTACATGTAGAGCGACCACACGGTGGCGCTCGGGGTGTTGTCGTCGAGCCATAACTGCCCGGCATACGGTGTGGCCGGGCGGCTGTTGCCCTTGCTCGTGCTGCCGAGGGCCTGGAGGGCGCTGTTCACATCGGAACGGACGGACGGGAACGTGGCGTTATCGATTACCAAATCATGCTGGGACACTTACAACTCCGCTGCTTCTGCTTCTAATTCGCTGATCTCGATGTTGAACGCTGAGTCGTATGACACCAGCTCTACCTTGAAGTCGAACCCTCTTGCCACGAACTCACCGGAATCCAGTCGGTTCCAAGCCGTCCACGTCGGGCTGCCGTTGGGATCAGTCTGCGTTGACCGCACGAACACCACGGCATCAGCGGACGCGGTGTCGTCACCGTCGAAACTGCCTTCCGCGTCGTCGAACAATCCGGAGCGGCTGTCGAACAAGTCGGATGGGTTCACCACGGCGGCCTTTAACTTCGCAGTGAGGCGCACCCGCTTTACGCTCCCGAGGTCCATCTTGCTGCTGAACAGGTACGTCCCGGGCAGGGTTGTGTCGGTGAGCGAGAGAACGCCACCGGAGACCGAGCAGTTGGTCTTCGAACCGCCGAACGTGGGGTCCTCGGTCAACGTGGCAATGACCGACAGGGCGTAAATCGTGTCCTGCGTCACGATGACGCTGGAGGTGGTGGATGACTGCACGCCGCTTGAGTCCTCGGCCTTCACCAGATATATGCCCGTCTTGAGCGGCAGGAGAGCCTGCGACGAACTGCCCGGCACGGCGTTGCCGATGGTGGTGCTGTTCGCCCACCCGTCCGAAGTGTCCGGCGAGTAGCGGAAGACGTACTTGCCGCCGATGCGCACGTCGAGGTCGGGGGACGGAGCCCAATTCAGGTAGGCCAACCCGCCGATGGCCGTCCAGTAGAGGTTCTGCGGGGCGGTCGGCGGGGCCGCGAGGCCCGAGATCTGTTTGGTGGTCTCGGTGTACACCGACGAAGCGTTCAGCGTGTTGATCGCCTTGACCCGGAAGTTGTAGATGTCCGGCGCGATGTCCAACACCTCGGCGGTCGTAGAAGGGGTACGCGGTAGCGGGATCCACTCGGTATCGGACGCGAGCTTGTATTCGGGCTGGTATAGATAGATGAAGGCGTCCGGCGAGGCGACCCAGCTCATGATGGCCTTCGCCTTCACGCCGTCCCCCTCGCGGGTGACGTACAAGTCCTCGGTCACGGTCAGCGACACGGGCGGTGCCACGTTGAACGGGCTGGGCAGGTTCGTGTCCGGGGCCGCGTCGTAGGTGGACGCCTGACCGGCCGCCCAGTCGTAGCTGGCCGCGCTCTCCTCCTGGAGGCTCAGGGTGATCGGACCGATGCCCTCCGTCTGCAAGTTACTGATGCGGAAGACCTTGCTCTCCCAGCCGAGCGGGGTGTTGGTGAGCGTCACGGTGTCCCACACGGCGTAGGACAGGGCGCTGTGCTTGAGCTTCAGCTCAACCTGGATGCCCTGGCGTCCCTGCTCCAGGATGATCTTGGCGATGCGCTGGGCGGCCTCGGGGTGGTTGGTGAGCGTCAGCACCACGTCGCGGGGGATGACCTCGCCCCCGTCCTGCGTCTCGTACAGGCTGTTCGTGACCGGTGGGAAATCGGTCGGCTGCCAGTTCTTGTTCGGGTCGACGTAGGTGCCCTGCACGCGGTTGAACAGGTCCTGGCGGGGCGGGCTCTCGACCACGTCGATGCCGTCCACCACCATGTCCAGGTCGATGTCGCCGACCGGGGCGTCGTAGGCGCCCGCGTAGGCCCGGAACTTGCCCTGGACGTAGGTGACCGTACCGGCCATGGCCGCGACCAGAGCGTTCAGGTTGTCGAGCGGGGAGGCCGCCGTGTCGATCACGCCATTGGTCGTGTACCGCTTCTGGGTGCCGCCGGCGTTGAGGGCCACGGATTCGTCGCAGACGTTGGCGGCGGCCTCGAAGAAGTCGTCGTTCAACTCGTCGGCGTCGACGTTGAAGCCGTAATCGGACGCGAGGTAGTCGCGGGCGCACAGGGCGGAGTTGTCGGTCCAGGCGGTCAGCCCGCTGCGGGGGTCGTAGACCTTCTTGCCCTTGACCACGGCGCTGACGTTGGGCGTGCCGTTCGGGTAGACGTCCGGGTTCCACTGCATCCGAATGTAGAGGTACGGGATGCCCTGCAGGCGGTGGGCCGAGGTCCAGCTCGACACTTCCGCCATAAGCAGCGGGTCCGCCGTCTGGCTGGCGGTTCCCAGGTATTTCTTGATGCGGACGTAGGACTTGCCGTCCTTCAGGTACGGGGCGGTCTGCACGAAGCCGTTGCCGTCGAGGCTGACAGCCACGTCGTTCAGATAAACGGTGCCGATCTCCTCCACCTCGTGCCCGGCAAGAGGGATGACCATGTGCAGGAACAGGTTGTCGGCCGTCACCGTCGCGCCGGTGGAATCGGGACCGCTGTTCGTGGTGGTGACCAGCACGATGGGGCCGGAAACGCGGGTCTGGCCGTAGATGATCTTGTGGCTCTCGACCGAGGAGCGGACCATGACCGATTGGCCGCGAACCTCCTGGGCGGTGTTCGCGCCCGGCTTGGGCTTGCTCGAGACCATGCGGCTGCCGACGGCGTTCACCGCCGTGGACACGGCAAAGCCCGCGATGGCCCCCGTGAATGCGATGGCGCCACCCGCGCTGAAGCCGATGCCCGCGTTCAGGAGGCCCACGGTGAAAGCGCCGCCGATGGCGGTCGCCCCGATGGCCGAGGATGCTGCCGCGCCGGCGAGGGCCGCGACGACGGGAACAGCCGGACCCATCAGCGCACCGCCCAGGCTTTGACGCAGTTGCGGGTGCGGATGCGGGTCACGCCCTGTTCCATAAGGAAGTAGCTGTCCAGGCCGTTGCAGATGCCGAGGCAGCCTTGCGGGTGCAGCACGATGTCGCCCCGCTGGGCGAACGGCACGTCCATCTCGGGCAGGTGCTCGGAGGCGATGTCGCCCGGCGACTCGATGTCCATCGCGGCCAGCAGGGCGTTCAGCTCAGTCTCGGTCGTGTACCGGCCGCGCCAGGTCGAGGCGAAGTCCTCGCCCGTGGCCTTCCTGACCCAGTCGGCTGACCAGAGGGCGCAGTCGTTCATGCCCCATTCAAATGCATTGTTCCTCGCCTGCTCGATGTGCTCGGCGAGAATTGCCTCCCAGCCCTCATTCCTCACGTCAGCTTCCCGCCCCAAACTACTTGTTTATCCGCTGCCTGCTCCGCGAACTCGAAGCCCCGGTCGCCGGGGTACACCGACTGCTGATAGGCGTTGTTGAACCGCCTGATCTGCGGCTTGTCCCACGCGGCGAAGGCGCTCTCGACGTTGACCGTCACCGTGAAGGTCTTCCCGTCCTGCTTGATGCGCGAGTTGTCCATGCGGCCGCGGTAGACGATCACGGGGTCGTCCACGAGTTGCATCGTCGTCTGGTCGAGGTAGCCCAGATACAGCGTGGCCCGGCGGCGCTGGTAGTACTCGCCCAGGACGAGCGCCCCCATGGCACCGGGGATGTTCGAGAGCGTCAGGGACAGGCCGGAGCGAGAAAGGTCGCTCGGCTCGCCCGCCGGGCTCACCCCGCCGAACTGGCCGATGCCGAGGTAGGTGTCGCCTCCCCAGGTGATCTCGCCCAGCCAGGAATGGGCCAGCACGTCGCCGCTGTCGAACTCCAGCTTGGCGAACAGCACGGGCAGGATGAGGTCCTGCTCGGCGGCGGTCAGGGTGGCGGTGGCTGCGTCGCGGGTTCCGGTCATAGGTACTCGGGCCGCTGCCAGGCGCGGATGTGGGAGATCCTCATCTGGGCGGGGAATTTGGTGGTCGCGTCTGGCGCTCCTGGCCAGCTTTTCGGGCCGCCGACGGCGTGGTCAACGATCAGGTAATGCGGCTTCTTCATGGAGGCAGGGGTCGGATGGGTGAAGAACAGGCGGCCGTCGAGGTAGAAGCGGATGACCTCCGGCCCCCAGTCCACGGCGTAATCGTGGACTGCGAGGCTCAGGTCAGCCCCCTTGAGGATCCCGGACGCCTGCTTGTGCTTGCCGGACGGGTCCTTGAAGTGGAGGGTCGAGACGACGGTCTCGGGGCTCTTGCCGAGCACCTCCATCACGTCGATCTCGGGCGGCCAGGAGTGGTCGCACGGCAGCAGCCAGAACGCAGGCCAGAGGCCCTTGCCTTTGGCGATCCTTGCCCGCATCTCGAACACGCCGAAGGTCTGCGAGTAGGGGAAGCTGACGAAGGCCCCGCCCATGTAGGCGGGGGCCGCGCCGTTCACCCGGTCCTGGGGGCCAACGGTCTTGGCCAGGTAGGCGGGCAGCGGCTTCGCCGATACCAGAAGTTCCTGGCTGCCCGACAGGTCGAACGGCCCCAGGCTGCGGCCCATTCTGCGGATCATGTCGCCATTCGGACAGACATCCACGGCGCCGGAGCCAAGGTTCGAGGTCCACGCCGGGTAGGAGGCGGCTTTCTTTGCGGGCCACTTCTCCTTCGGCGCGTCAGGGCCTACGATCGGGTGGTTCCAGACGTATCCGGCGGCCCAATTGAAGCCGGGGTCGTTCAACGGGAGCGGCTTGGCGTCTACCTGCGTGCAGCCCCGTCGCCACTCGAGCAGGCGGTCGAATTCCTCGGTCAGGGTCGGGATGGCGCGGTCTAGGTTCAGGGTGTCGGTCATAAATCGTTGACGGCTATGTTGTTTCTGATACGGTTGACGGCGTATGGAGACCGAATCGAATCGACCTTCCCAGCAGGCTGCGCTGGAGTCCGCCATCGATCAGGCGAATCTCGGCGGCTGCGTCAGGGTTAAACGACACGAGCTGTGCCACTTGATGAGGGCAACGGATTCGGAAGGCCGACCGCTGTTCGTCATCTACTACGACCGGGCAACGGGCCTCCATCTCCTGTTCATGGGCAGGCACGTAGTGGTCCAGTAGAGCCGTTCCTCAGCTAAACACCTCGATCGCCGAGAACGTCTTAGGCTGGTACAGACCGACCACGTCGCACTCCCAGATGGCCTGCTGGTCGTCCACCAGGGCCATGGTGCAGGTCGGCTTGTCGAGAATGATGGGCGTATTGTCCGGGGGGCTGTTCCGCAAGGCGGGCTTGAAGCTGATCGTCGCCTCACCGCTGCTGTCCGTGTTCGCCGGGGCGGTGACCATCTTCAACTCGCCGTTCACCGAGAAGTAGTCGCCGGGCCGGAGCCATGCCAGGATGTTCGCGGTCGCGCCGTCGATGTTCAGCGTGCTGCCGGTCTGGGAACCGCCCTTCACAAGCGGCGAGCCAGTCGCCACCCCTCGCGGACGCCTTGCGTCCGGGTCGAAGGCGTTGAACGTGTTCGCCCCGCCCTCCAGATTCAGGAAGAAGGCCTGCCACTCGGCGGCCCGCTCCCGCTTCATCGGGGGGAGGCTGTAGGTCGCGATCCATCGGGAGCCGCCGAGGGCGACTCGCTGCACGGAGCGGGTGAAGGGGCTCTCGAACCGCTGGGTATTTGTCTCCAAACCGAAGCGGCTGCCGTTGAATCCTGGGAGGGTGGGCATGTCGATGGGCATCAGTTCCTCGCTCCGATGATCTTGCTACCCGTGCCGCCACGCTGCATTTCGGCGAACACCGCGGCCTTGGTCTCGGCCATGATGCTCGGCACCAGGTTGCGGAGCTGGGCCACGGTCTGCTCGGTGGCCCCCGGGTTCAGGTTGAAGCTCTGGTACACGGTCACGGACTGCCCGCCGAGCGAGTGGTTCGGGATGACGGTGCCGGCTGAATCAGGCACGAATAGCTCCGGCCCGCGCTCACCGACGATGGACGGGACGCCCACTGGAGGGCGGCCACCGTCTGCGAAGAAGCCTCCGAACGCGCCGCCAATGCTGTCGAAGACACTGTCCAACAGGCCGGTTCCGCCGTTTCTGCCGACTAGGGCATCTGCCAGCGGCCCGGCAACCTTTCGCTCGAAGGCGGCGCGGGCGATGGATTCGGCGAACCCGAGCATTGCGTCGCGGGCGCTGTTGGCGCGGAACACTACGTCGGTCAGGCTGCTGGTCAGGCGATCGTAGAACAGGGCGCGGATCTGCTCCGCCTCCCGCATAGATTCTTTCATTTTTTCCTGCGCCTCCTGCAGGTCGTAATTCGAGGCCGCGAGTTCGGCGTTCGCCTCGATCTGCTCATTTGTGAGCTTGATGCCGCTTTTGCGGGCTATCTCCTCCACGCGAAATCTCGACTCCTGCGCAGCCCGGTCGCGGCCAGAGAGGCCGAGAAGCACTTGCTCCTCGCGGAGGGCGCGGTTGTAGTCTGACAGCGCCTCTCGCCCCTTCTTGATCCTCTCGACCGCCTTCTCGTCCACGGAAGCGGACCGTGGCTGCTGAAACTCAGGGCCGAATGGGGTGTCGCTGACCTGCGATGCCCTCCTCGGGCGCTGGCCAAATCGCATCCGATCCGTCGTGGTGGGGAAGTTGTCCTGAAGGTCGATCGGAGAGGCAGTATTGTTCGCCGTGCCTGCCTGATTGATCTGAGTCATCAGGCGGATCGTCTCCGCCATCTCCTCGTTCATTGAGCGGATCGTGTTAGCAATCGCGATGATGATCTCGCTGAGGCCGGCGTCGCCGATCTGCTTGGCAAGCTTGCCGAAACTGTCCCCCATGTTGGACAGGGCGGTGCTGACCGTGTTCTCCTGCTCTTTCATCGCCCCGGCGAAGTTCACGTCGCCGATCTTGCGGAGATAGCCTTCGATCTCCGCCGCATTCTTACCGACCTTGGTCGACATCCCCTGGAAGGTGAACACCACGGAGTCGCCTTCCTGGCGGGTCTTAATCCCGAACTCCTTCAGGCGTTCAAACTCACCGGTAGTCGCGTCGGCGACGGCCTCGATCATCTGATTGAGAGACTTGCCCATCGCGGAGGCGGTGTTCCCGTAGGAGCGCAACGCTTCCTCGGAAGGAGTCAGGCCAAGGGCCTTCAGCTTGATGAATGCGGCAGTTACCTGCTCCAGCGAAAACGGGGTCGTCGCAGCGAAGCCCTCGATCAGGGAGAAAGCCCGACTGGCAGCCTCGGCGGAGCCCGTCACGGTCTTGAGCGACGCTTGCAGCTTCTCGTAGGTCATGATCGACCGAACGATCTGGGCTCCGCCGATGGCCGCGGTCAGTGCGATGAACTGCCGACGCAGGCTGCTGACGGAAAGCTCCATCTCTCCTGCGCTCTTCTTGACGACGCCGTTCGCCTTCTTGATCTCGCGCTCCAGTTGAGCAGCGTCGGCCTTGATCCTGACTACGAGTTCACCGATATCCGTCATTTCGCTTCCTGCTTATGCTTGGCTTCTTCAATCTCGGCCTCCCGAATCAACGCCTTCCATCGCTTCACGTCCTCGCTAGTGGGCTTGTGCTGATGCGGCTGGTCTGTCTTTACGCCCTTGCTCGCCAGGTATCCCTTCTGCGCCCGCATCACGTCCCACGTCGTGGCCTTCCAGAACTCGGATGGCGGCCAGCGCAGCGCCCCTAGGCAGAACTGCTGGTATTCTCGCCAGGGGAAGCGGTCCGGGCGTCGAACTTCCCCATCACCTCCCCCATCCGCTTCGCGGTCTCCTCGCGCAGTTCGGGGGGCTGCAGGATGATCTGCAGGAAGCAGCTGATATGTGCTCTCAGCACGGTGAACGCTTGCCCGGCCACACCCATGTCCATGAGGGCCTGACTCACCGAACGAGGCGAGTGATCCTTGTGCCCGCTGGCCGAGAGGATAGCCGCTATGACTCTCGCGGTATCCGTAACGCCCATGTCGATGACGCGGAAGCAGACGTCCAGCACGCTTTCCTTCATGGAGAACTCGATGGCCTCGATCACCTCCATGGTGCCGAAGAGCTCGTAGTCCTTCCCGGCGAAGGGAAGGACATAACGAGGGCGGGCAGGTTCGAAGGCCGTCACTGGGAGGCCACGCTGACGGCGGCTACGGACATGTCCGTGGCGTTGTCGAGCGTGTAGTTCACGCGGCCGCCGACGTCGTTGAAGCGGGCCTGGGGGAAGAAACCCACGATCAGGCGGCCGCCGTTGGTACCGGAGCCGGGGACGGTGATGGTCGTGTTCGGCACGTCGATGTCGCCGTAGCCGGTCTTGGTGGTGTCGTTGGCCGCGATGGTCAACGTGCGCGAGGATGCGTTGGCGTTGACGAAGACCAGCAGCGTCTTGCCGTCGTTGGCGAAGTTGTCCGAGGTGCTTGCGGCGCCAAGGGTGTATTGCAGGCCGTCGCGGTCACAGGATTGAACAGTCAGGGTGCCCATAGGTTATCTCCTTTAGATTGAGGCTTTGGTGAATACGGGGATGCCGGAGCTTTCGAGCGTGTAGTTGTAGGTCTCCACGCCCTCGACCGAACCGGCTCGGCTGTAGCCGGTGATCTGGAAGTCGCACACGATGGTGTCGCCGTTCGGGAAGACCAGGGTGTAGGTGTCGATGGTCTGGCCGAACGCCTTCTGACGCATCAGGTCGTCGGTGGTCGAGTCCTTGAACATGCCTGAGCAGGCGATGCTGAACGACTTGAGCGCTGCGTCCTCCACCAGTTCTCGCCAGCCCTCGGTGTCTTTCGTGCTGCCGTCAATCACGGTGCCGTTCATGCTGATGGACGTCTCGGTCAGCCCCCCGATCAGCTGCGCGGACGGCCCCGAACCCAGTTTGATGACCATGTCGCGGCCACGTTGTAATGCCATAATCCCTCCTTGGATGTTGCTCTAAGTTGCTTGCACGAGCGCCCGATACCGCGCGACGCCGTGGTAGTAGTGGTCGTTCTCTCCCTCGATAGCGGTCTCCTGGAACGTGGCCTGGAAGCCGTCGAAGCGCAGCTCGATAAGTGCGAAGCCCGAAACGCTGACGCTGGCCTCCTGCCGGTGTAGCGCGTCGTAAATGTGCCCGAGCAGTGCCTTGACCGACTTGCGGCCCGCCTTCTCGAAGTCCCAGACGTGGATCGTGAGCGTGCAGTCCCAGCCGTTGCCGTTCTTGGTGCTGAAGTCCCCGATGGTGTCGTCGCCGATCACGACGTAGGGGGCAGACTGTTTCGGTTGGACATAATCGAACACTCGCTGCCCGCGCAACGCCGTGGTCAGCGGCGCGTAGCCGGTCAGCCGGGCGTAGATGCCGGCCTGGAGTGCGTTATCCGGTGTTGGCATCAGCGCCCCACGGACTTCGCCGCCGCGATGCGGACGGCTTTAGCGAGTCGCTCGCGGATCCAGGCCTTGCTCTTTTCGAGGGCCGGGAACATGAAGGGACGGGCGGCCATCCTGGCGGTTCCGAACTCAAGCATGCGGGCATACTTGACCAGCCCGCCGCCGGCCACGACGACGCCGTCCAACCCCTCGACGGAGGAGTTGATCGAGTTGACCAACCGCCCGGTGTCGGATGCCGGGGCCTCGCCCGGAGCGGAAGCCTGGTGGGTGACCGTGCGGCGACGGTAGACGCGACCGGTCTTCCCCCCCGCCGTGATGCTCCGCTTGGCCTCGGCTTCGACGCGCTTGGCGGAGGCGAATAGGCCCTTGACCAGTTCGGCCTCGACAGATCGCTGCATCTCCTGCGTAGCGTTCTGGATGCGGTCGAGACCCTCCACCTTCACTTCAAAGTCCATCCGCCTACACCCCAGCCCAAGTAACGCCCCACTTGCTGGCAAGGTAGTTGCCCACCTTGTTCAGTTCGGCGTTCGAAAGCGACTTGGCGAATACGAGAACCTCGGCAAACAGCCCGTCCGTACTATCCGTGGTGGCCGCAGGATCGCGCCCGATGCCTAGCGTCGTGAGTGTTGCATCCTGAGCGGTGGAGGCTGTTGAACCTTCCGTGCCGTCATAGAACGGCGTTATCGAGGTTCCCGACCTGCGGAATCCGAACACATGAGGGTTCGTGTTTCGCGTAATAGTGATGTTTGTGAGAGTCAGGGTCGTGCGGTTCTGAACCCCCATGGTCGTGGTAGAGGCGTATCGAACGGACACCCCGACCGTACCAGAGATGCTGCCCTGGTATAGGCGGTGGTTGTTAGTGGTATCGTCGGCTGAAGCGACGATGATCACCGTGTTCGGTCCGGCCGATACTCCGAACATCCCAGACGGGAGCTCAAGCACGTGCTGCGAGGTGCGGACGAAGTCCAAGACATTGAGTCCGTTGAGGGTGCGTGAGCCCGATGTGGGCCTGTTACTCGGTGTGCCCTGTGTTGCGTGGCGCGCGTTCCCGGACTTGTCGTTCCACTGGCTCACTGCACCGCCCGATGCCGTGATGCTGCTAGTGTCCGCCGCATCAAGCCACAGGGCGATGTTCGAAATGTCGGTGGGGGCGAACGCCTTGACCACGGTGTCGGTGGCAGCGAGCCCGGTGTTGCCTGAAAGATCGGTTAGGGTCAGCGACAAGGTAAGTGTGCCGTCGTTCAGACCAGATACGTTCACCCCGGTCACGTTCTGCGTAGCCGTCGAGATAGTTCCAGAGCCGGCCACGGGTGTACCGCCGCCGGAGCTGGTGATCGTGTAATCGAAGGTTGCCCCGACCTCCGCCAGCGTGATCTGAAAGGCGGCCGCCGCTGCGTTGACGTCGCTGATCGGGTCTGTGGTGAACGCCACTGCATACCCGCTCGGGGCCGTGGTGTCTCCCGTACCACGCGGACTGAGGAGGGTGAGCAGACGCCCCATTAAACGGGCCTTACCGCCAGGATCAGGCTGCGATCGCCGAGTTCGTTCGATGAGCCCACGAGTTGAATCCACCGCCAGCCAGCGAGTACCGCAGCATTCGTGATCGGGATCGCCTCGCCGACGGAGACGGTGACTGAAAGGTCGGCGCTGGCCGCCTCGGTCGTCTTGAGGTCAACGAAATCGATGCCGTTGCCGGACACCTGAACCTTGAACGCGGAATTCGTCATGACAGCGGGCCAGATGATACCCATCAGGCGGTTGCCCAATAGGTCGATGGGGCCGGTGGAAGGTTGCCCATTGGTGATGGTTACGGTCTTGTACTCGCCGATAATGGTGGTCGACATGATCTGCCTCTCGTCGCGTTAGGTTAATGCCGTGCCGTCTACGCGCAGCCCCGTGTTCCGACCGTTCGAGATGCCAGGCCCTCCGAGCTTCGAGGCGTCGTAGGCTGCTTGGTCGAAGGTGTAGATGTCGCCGCGATTCGCCCTGCCCGCGTCATCGATGTAGACGGCGTGGGTGCCGCAGTACATGTCCGTGGCGGCGGCGTCAGCGTAGTTCAAGGTCAAGGCCGGGCGGACGTAGCATCCGTTGAAGATGTTGTGCTTCGGGTTCGCGTGTACCGAGTTCGTGTCCGCCAGGTGGAATCCGGCACGGACGGTCGGCGGGGTGCTGCTTCCCACCAACGCGGCGCGACTGGGATCGGCGGCGAGGCAACCGTTGAAGATGTTCAGGCCGCTGGTGATGTAGAAGCCAGAACCGCGGGACTCCTGCGCTTCGCAGGCCGTCATGATGACCTGCCCGTTGAGGTATGTGTCCGCGATGAGCGCGAAGTTGGCGCTGTCGGCGGCATTCGTTCCACCACTGTTGCCGCTGTAGAACGACTTGCAGTTGGTCAGGTGGATGTTCGCCGATTTGTTGATGCGGATGCCGGTTCGGGAACAACCGCCCGCGTTGATCGAGTAGAAGCGGCTGTCCATGTTGTTCTCGATGAACACGCCGTACTGGAACGCCGAGTACACGAAGAGGTTGAAGTAGACCATCTCGCCGCGACCGTTGATGTAGATGCCGTGCCGGCGTGGCTCGTAGACGCGGATGTTCGACATGCAGGTGAAGTTGTCCACCTTGAGGTAGTTGTTGAAAGCGGCCTCGTAATGGATGCCGTCCAGGCAGGCGGAGGTCTGCAGGTCGTGGTTTCCGAACAGTGTGAAATCACTGAGCTGCATGAAGTCGTCCCAGCCGCCGCCGGATACCGAGGAACCCCGGTTGGCGATGCCGTGACCGATGTTGCCGGGGGCCAGGTAGATGTGCGTCTGGCCCATGCCGGCCCCACGCAGGCCGCACCGGCGAGGGACGGTGATGGCGCCAAGCTTCCCAGCGTCGTAGCGGGCTTGGGTGTTGCGCACGAGGTAGCCCCTACTGCGAAGCTGAACCAAACCGCCGAATGGGATGCTGCCCCAGCGGGAGGTTTCGGACGTGTTCCCGTCGGGGATGGTGACGCCCACAGTCCGTGCCGCCTCCATCGCCGCCTCGATCGCGGCCGTATCGTCCGTGCCGATGAGCCAGCGCACGGCGCTGGCGTTGGATACCGAGGCGCTCAGTGTGGCCGAGCCGTTCGATACGGACGTGATGGTTCGCTCGCTGGAGTTGATGAAGCAGAGCTTGCCCACGTCCTTCTCGGTGAACTGGTAGGTCGCGGAGGTGAGGGTCGTGCCGTTCGTGATCACCCCATCCACGTTTGCCACTGCATCCCCCTTCGCACCAAAGGCGTGGGGGTCGATGTAGAACTGGCCGGCGCGAAGGGCGTCCTGAAGTGCGATGGGGTAGGTCACGCCGCCCTGAATGATGGGGAACTGGGCACTGGGCGCGATCAGTTTGGCGAAGCCGAGTGCATTGCCGCCGTTCAACTCGTTAATCCGCATTCACATTCCTCTACATTCTGGTTGCTATCAGGCGAAGCCGCTGGCGTAGGAGCCGGAGAAGTTGGCCACGTTCCACTTGTCCTTCAGGAAAGTCGCCACCTGGTTGGCCTCGGCCAGCGTCAACGCCCGGTTGTAGACGAGCACCTCGGCGATCAGGCCATTGAACGGTTGCGTACCGGTCGCGCTGCCACCCAGGCCGATGCCGGTCACGGTCACGTTGTTCGCGCCTGAGGCGTTGACGGTCTGTGTGGTGTTAAAGCAGGCGGTCAGGGCAGAGCCGTTCCGGCACTGGGCGAAAATGTTGGCCGTGGCGTTCTTTGTTACGGTGGTGAAGACGTTGGTGCTGGTGTGGTTCCGATTCTCGATGCGGGCGCTGCCGGGGTTGAACTGCATCTGGAAGTTCGTCGTATCACCACGTAGCAGAGCCTGGGCCCCACCGGAGCCAGCCCCGGTGTCGCTCAGAGCCACGACGAAGACGGTGTTGTTCGCGCCGGGGATCGAGTGCAGTGCGCTCGGCAGGAGCATGAAGTCGTTTGTGCCGTCGAAGTCGAGGGCATTGCGGCCGTTGAGCGTGCGGGTGCCCGTTGTAGGCTGGTTGACCGCCGTGCCCTGGGTGAGGTGGTTCCCGTTCCCGCTGCGATCCGTCCATTGGCTGACCAGTCCGCCAGAGCTGACGATGTATTCGGCGACCGAGGAACTGAGCCACAGCCGAAGGCCTGAGGTGACGGGCGGGTTCGGGTCGTCGTAGATGCCGAAGTTCGTTGAGTAGGTCCCCACGGTGAGTGTTGCCACCACCGGTGTGCCGTCCGACGACGAGGTGGCACGCAGGGCGATGGTATCCCCCGTGAACACGACGGCCGGGGCGCTCGTGAATTCTCCACCGTTAAGCGAATACAGGCCGTTGGTAATCGTCAGGTTAGCGGGCACGTTCATGCCCGAGAGGGTGATGGTCTCTGTCGTGAAGGGCGTGTCGCGCAGCGGCGTCAGCACGTCCGGGAATACGAAGGCGTCCGGCGTGATGTCGTCGATCAGGTTCGTGACCGTGACCCGAACGGCCTGCGCGGTCGAGTTGCCCTGGGCGTTGGTGGCCCGGACGGTGAGCTCGTAGACGTTGTCGCCGTCGGCGTCGGTCGGGGTCTCGAAATCCTGGTACGGCAGGGTGATGACGTTACCGACCAGGGTGAATCGGGTTTCGTCCGCGCCCTCGATGCTCCAGGTGACCGGACCATCGGCCGCTACGGCAAAGGTGAGTGTAACTCCTTCGGTAACGGTGTAATTGCTCGCGCTAGTGATGATCGGCACCGGGTTGGGGGTGATGTCGATCGGGTTGTCAAGCTCGTCGGTAATGAGCTGGCCGAGTTCGTCGGTCAGCGAGTTGATGGCCACCACGGGGTCGGTGTTGCTGTCGATGACGTCTGTCTCGATGACCTTCAGGAACAGGAAGCGGTTCTGCTCCTCGTGGTTGATCACCTCCTTAACGGTGAAGATCCGCTCGCCGTACCGCAGCCGGGTCGTCTCGTCCACGTCCGGGTTGTAGCGCATGACCACCTTGTGGGTGATCGGCACCGCGAGCTGCATGGCCTGGTAGCGCTCGTAGGACTTCAGCGGCACGATGGAGGCGTACACCGTGGCGACGTCCGCCCAACTTTCCTCGAAGCCTCCCTGCCCGTCGGCCTGGTACTGGACGCGCTGGATGGCTACCCGCTTGCTCAGGCTGTTGACGATCGACGCGCAGCATTCAGCCAAGGCGATCCCCCATGATCCGGTAAGGCGAGTAGAGCATGGCGGTTCCGGGCGGCAGGGCCATGGCGTCCTCGCAGTTGCCACGCTGCTCGTAGAGGCTCGCGACGTGGATCAGGATGCCCTGCTTGATCGGCTGGGGGACGGCAGTGGCAGCCGAACCGTACCCGGCGGTGTAGGTGATCTCGCACCCGGCCTTCGGGCGGATGTTCGCGGGCCAGATGGCCCCGTAGTTCAGGATCAGGCGGTCGCCGGAGTTGTCCAGGCGGTAGTTGCTGGCGGAATAGGTCGCGGAAGAGTTGTCCAGGTCGTAGGTTACGACCGAGGAGATGGCGGAGACCGGCCCCCTGGGAAGGGGAATCGTGTTGGGCAGGCCGCCATAGAGGGAATTGAGCGGCCCGTCCACGACGCCGTCCCACCACGGCTCGGAGCCCCTGGCGCCGCACAGGTCGAGGGTTAGCTTCCAGGTCTGGGTGATCAGCGAGCGGCGGAGGTACTGCTCGGCGGCCAGACGGGCGGCGGTGATGAGCGCCGTAAGGGTCGCGTCGTCGTCGCTGCCGTCGATCCTCGCCCACGCCTTGGCCTCGGACAGCGAAACGGGCTCGCTGGCCGGAGGGGTGACGAGGGCGAGGGACTGACGGAGCACGGTTTACTCGGCGGGAGCTTCTTCGCTCTGGCTCTTGCTCTGCTCCGCGGCCAGTTCGATGGCGGCGAGCAGGTCGTCTTTTTTGTCTTCCTCGTTCAGCTCCAGGTTGAAGTTGTCCTTGGCGAACTGCACGATCTGCTTTTTGTTGAGTTTCGTGATGTCGAAGGGCTTGGTCTCATCGGGGCCTCCGACCTTCGTCTCGCGGCTGTGAGCCTTGCCGGTCGAGGTCGGAGCATCGACCAGCTCCACGCCGCCGAGGTCGACGAAACAGCGGAGCAGATCTTCGCCGACCGCGTATTCCTGACCTTCGCGGTAGGTCTCGGGGTAAACTTTCCCCTCGTCTACGCCTGCCAGGGTCTTCAGCATTTTGACTTTCTGCTTCATTTATCGCTCCATAAGAAAGTGCGGGGGAGGCCCGAGCCCCCCCCCAAGGTGGTTAGGACGCGGACTGCGTCACCGGCTTCTGACCCGCGTGGCCGAGGATCGCAACGGCGGCCAAGAGAGCTGCCGAGGCGTTATTGGCCGGGGTGATGGTCAGCCGCACGTAGCGCTTGTTGCCGAGATAGCCGATCTTGCGCACCTCGTTGTCGTCGTCGAACTGGAACGACGCGGCGGTTTCGGGGGCAGTGCCGTAGGTCTGGCTCGTCATGTCAGCATCGGCCACCGCATTGCCGCTCGAGAGGTCGGAGTTGTCCGATTCTTCGAGTAACGTGGTGAAGGTGACGTCGGCATCGGCGACCGAGCCGATGGCGATTGCGAACATGAGGGAGTCGAACCCCTGGCGATCGATGATCTGCGATACCTGGGCGGTGTTGTCCGACACAGAAACGGGGCTGATGGCCCGTTTCA
The DNA here is from genome assembly GCF_009177065.1 of Tautonia marina. NCBI lineage: Bacteria > Pseudomonadati > Planctomycetota > Planctomycetia > Isosphaerales > Isosphaeraceae > Tautonia > Tautonia marina. The sequence continues at coordinate 47,890 of NZ_WEZF01000010.1, read as the reverse complement.
CGAGGAAGTTGGAAGTAATGTCACGCATGGTGATTCCTTTCTTGCGAATGTGGGGAGTGCGACGGCCGACGAGTTAGCGCCGGCCGTCCGGAGGAGGTGGCTTAGGTGCTGATCTTCTGCAGCTTGATCGCCTCGTGGTTGATCACCGCACCGCCGACGCGGGTCGTGCTGTAGAACATCACGAACGGCTTGGCGGTATACGGGTCACGCAGCACGCGGATGCCGATGCGATCCACGATCTGGTAGGCACGCTTGAAGTCGGCGTAGGCCAGGGGCAGAGCGTTGCTCGCGATCGCCGGCATGTCGTTGCCGAAGTAGGCGGGCTGACCCAGGAGCGTCGGGCGCAGGCCCGCGTTCTTGTCGTAGGTCATGTTGAAGATCGGGCGACCTTCCAGGTCCTTGATCTTCAGGATCGCCGCGTTGGTGGAGCGCTTGTAGAGCCACGCCGCGTTCGCCTGGTAGGGCTCCTTCAGCGCGTTCTGCAGGTCGACCATGCCGTCGTAGGTGACGGTGCTGGCCGAACCGGACACGACCTGCTCGACCTGCTCCTGGGCGATGTCGGTGCCTGCGGTGTAGGTCAGGATGCCGCGGGGCTTGCCGACGCCGTTGCCGGACACGAACGCGGTGGCCTGCTTGCGAGCGAAGATGTCGCCCACCTTGCCGGCCAGCCATGCTTCGATGTCCACGATGCCGTCGTCGATCATCTTCTGCGTGGCCTTCGGCTTGGCCGCCAGCTCGTGCACGACGATCGACTTCTTGCCCAGGGTCGGGGTGGTTTCGGTCGAACCCGAGGAGGTTTCGCCCACCCACTCGCCGTCGGCCTCGCCGTTATCCAGCACGTACTCGTAGGAGTCGGTGTTGATGGTGATCACGCTGGCCAGCTGGCGCAGCGGGGTCGACTCGAACACCTTCGTCTGGATGATCCCGCCGAACTCCGGCATGACCAGGTAGCCGCCGTCAGGGTCGCTGCCGACCGACAGGGCCTTCACCTCGGCCGGGGCGTCGACCGATTCCAGATACTCGTGGAAGTCCTGGTTCTGGGACTTCTTCGAGCGGGCGAACTGATTAAACAGCTTGGTGAGCTGTGCTTTCGCTTCCTTATCGCCGTCGCCGCCGCCGGAGGCGGCCTGGCGGTTGAAGGCGGTCTTCACATCTGCCAGTTCGGTTTCGAGGGCCTTGGTCTTGGTCTCGATGGCTTCTTCAGCCGCTTTGAGCTTGAGGTTCAGCTTCTGGCTTTCCTCGACCGCGTTGGCGATGGTTTCGGAAATCTTGCTGAACTTAGCCTCGTCCAGGCTGTCGAGCTTGCTGAGCTTCGGGGCGATTTCGGACTTGAAGGCGTCGAAGCCGTTCATTGCGGTCGAGAATTTGGTCTCCATGCCCTTGAGGGCTTCCTTGACCTCGTTAATTACAATCTCACTCATGTTGCTAAATCCTAAAGTTGGTTAATACGTCGCGCAATTCGCGCAATACCGTCTGCTCCTCCGCCCCACCGTCCCGGTGCTTCAGCAAAGCCTTGTAGCCCTCGGAGACCACGATCTTGGCCTCCTTGTGGCTCAAACCTCCTGCGTCCCGCAGGAATTCCTCGAAGTCGCGCTCGGTCATGAACGCGCCGTCGTCCGATTTGACTCTGGTCAGCTTGGCCCGGTCGTTGGCCGGGAAGGTGACGAGCGACACCTCCCAGAGGTCCACCTCGAGCAGCTTGCGCGTGCCCTTATCACGGTCGAACTCCTGACGCTTGGCCGTGTACCCGATGGAGAGGCCCTTGATGGCGCCGGCCTTGGCCAGCTTGTAGGCATCGTTTCCCAAGGTCGTGTCGAGGATGCGCCCCCGCACGAGCAGGCCCTTGTCGGTTTCCTCGGCCACGTCCCAAACGCCGATCGGGGAGTCCTGGCGGTGCTGCCAGAGCATGGCCGGCTTGCCGCTCTTGAGCGACTTGGCGAACGCCCCGCGGACGACGATGTCCTTCTGCGAGTCGACGTAGTCGTAGATGGACGCCCAACCTTCGATAGTGCGGGTTTCGTCGTCCGCCTTGAATTCGGTGAAGGCGAAGTAGGAGACTTCCTTGTCCATATGGGTTCCCAGTTGTTACAGCGTTACGATGGTGCCGGTCTGCAGATTCCCGGCGAAGTGCATGACCGCGATGACCTCGCCATCCATGAAGGCGGTCGCTCGGGTCAGGATGATGTGGTCGTCGCAGTAGAGCGTTTCGGAGCGGAACTCGATTCCTACCGTGATTTCGCCCACGCGCGGCCGGAAGTCGGCGGCGATGACGTTGCCGTGCTGGGAGCGGATGCGGTCGGTCATGCGGCCGGTGCCAGATACCAAACCCAATCCACCTCGGCGATGCCGCTGTCGCTGTAGTGCGGGTCGTGCACCATCACGCCATTGCTGTAGATGACCGAGTGCTGCACGCCACGAGCGGACATGCCGCTGGCGATGTAGAAATCGGGGAATTCCACCGGGTCATCGCCTGCGTCCCAGCGCACTAGCTTGAGCTTGAAAAGCTGTAGCAGCCACTCGTCAACACGCGGACGCCAATCGCTCCGCCCGAACATGTCATCGAAGGGCGGGACCATCCATAGAGGAATCTCAAGCAGTGAGGCAAGGCAGGCAGCAAAGCAATTCCCGTTGTGGATGCCGTCTTTCGCGTAGAGCTTGCTCTGTTTGACTGGAATCACTAACTTTTCTCCTCATAAACCAGCGCACACCGGCACGCGATGACGTTCTCCGCACTCGCGCTCGAATCCCCCGGCCGGTCCATCAGCTCGCCGCCGACGGTGAATTTCTCGTCCATGCCGACCTTCTGCCCGTCCGCAGCAAGGTGCTCCGGGCGGGTGCGGTCGTCCTTCGTGGCCAGCCATTCCTTGACCATGACCACGCCCAGGTCGCGCTCTGCCTGCCGGACACTCTCGATGCTGCCGAACGTGGCGGCGGCGTGCGTCTCCGTGCGGGCGACCGTGGCGGCCCGATACGGTGTCATCTGCGCGACCTTCCGTATCCTCCTCCCTATTTCCTCCGTGCCGATCCCCTCGGCCATGCCGCCTTCGATGGCGCCGAGGACGTCGTCGCGGTCGGTGTCCGCGATCAGCGTCGCCTTGCGCAGTGCCTCGCGACCGATCCATTCGGCAACCAGCGCCTCGTAGATGGTCTGGGCGGCCTTCCGCTCGATGCGGCGGGACTTGACCTGCTTCAGTGCCATCTGCCCGAAGAGGGGGATGGTGCGGCGGTAGTGATCGTCCAGCACGCCCTTCACCCTCACCCGATGGGCGAGGAAGACATGGGACGGTGGGTGGCCGTTCTTCTCGTAGGCCCTGGCCGCCGCCCGGATCATCGCGTTGCGGGCGCGGGCCTGCTCGACGCGGAGCTGGACTTCGAGCCGACTCATCGCGAGTAGCCAGGCGCGGAGGGCGAGGCGGCGGTCGGTCACTCGGCCTCGTCGTCTTCCGGATCGTCCGTGTCGTCTTCCGGGGCGTCCGTCGCGGGCTCTCCGCCCTGGTCAGCCTGGCTCCCCGGCTCGGGCAGGTCTATCTGACCGGCCAGTTCCAGAGGCACGTTCGTGCTGGGCACGAAGATCACGTCCCCGCCCTCGACGTCGTCCAGGCCCATCGCCCGGCGCTTCTCGTTGATCGTCATGTAGCTCGCGGCGTTGATCCGCTCGGCCTTCTCCTTGCGCCGGGTCTCCAGCGCGGGGATCATCTCCTCGTCGTACCAGACGTAGAGATCCTCGCCGTAGAGCGGCGTCAGCCAGCGGTTCAGGGCGTCGAGCGTCCAGCCCAGCTCCGGTAGGACGGTGTCCGTCCAGAAGGCGGTGCGGGCCTCGGAGTAATTCGAATAGGTCGAGTCGCCCGGGATGCCGAGAAGCTGCGGCGGCACCCCGTAGGCCAGGGCGATGTCGCGGGCGGCGGAGTGCTTGCCCTCCAAGAACTCCATGTCCTTGGGGTTCAGGCTCATCTCCTTCCATTCCAGCCCGCCCTCGAGGAGCATCGGTCGGCCTGCGTTGGCCGGGCCGCTGAACTGCTCGTCGATCATCTGCTTGACGCGGAGGTACTGATCGTCCGAGAGCGTTGCCGGATGGCCCTCGCCGCCCTTGACCACCAGGGCGCCAGAGGGGCGGGCCCCGTTCTCGATCAGCCGCTTGTTCCAGCGCTGGCCGTCGTTGTGGATGTCCACGCCGAGGGCGGCCGCCTCCAGCGGGCTCATGCCGTACCAGGCGTTGAGCGGATTGAACGACTTCAGGTGCAGGATCGCCGAGCGGCCCGTGATCTGTTCCACCGGGAAGGTGGTGGCCACGTTCTGGGCCGAGCGGTATTCGTACTGCTTCGGGAACAGACCCGTCCCCGGCTCGATCCGCATCTTGCCCGGGTTCAGCAGCTGAAGTTCCCGGGGCGGCTTGCCGGTGCGCTTCGCCGGGTCGATGCCGTTGCCGAAGATGTAGGCGTTGCCGCAGAGTTGCTGGTAGCTTGTCAGGTGCCGCATGAACTCGCGGCCCGACTGGGTCGGGTTCGGGTTCTCCAGCAGCCTGAGCAGCTCGTGCGCCTCAACCTTCGCCAGCTTGCCCTTCTTGCCGCGCCGGTAGAGCTGGAGGTCCACCGAGGCGACCGCAGTCGCCTTCAGGTTGATGCAGGCGTAGGCCACCACGCACTGGGCGTAGCCCTCGCTCGCGAGCTTGTCATATCCGGCTCCGGTGAGCCCGGCCTTGCCGAGGCCGAGCGAGAAGAAGTAGGTCGCGTTCTTACGGCCGGGCGGGGGCGCCACGTCCTTGCGGCGGAAGGGCCAGACCATCTAGAGCCTGCGGATGCGGATCTCGGGGGCGTGCTGGCGCTCCCGCATCCAGTTCAAGAACTGGCTCAGCCCGTCCACTTGGTCGTCATGCGGAGCGTTGGGGAAGGTCATCAGTTCCATCTCGAAATCGGTTAGCCATGGTGCCTGCGTAGGCAGGGCCAGCTTGCCAGCCTCCACCATGGCGGAGACGGCCGAAGCCCGGGTGATCTTGTCCTTCTCGGGATTGATCCCGATCAGCGGCAGCTTCGTCTCCCGTCGAAGGTCTTGCAGGAGCGCCTGACCGGACGACTTGTCCTCGATCAGGATGGCGTTCGGGTTCCAGTCGACGGCCTGCTTGAGCACGAGGGCCTTCAGGTCCGGGTACTCGAGGCGGCGAACAACCGCCTGCAGCAGGTCGAAGCCGTCTTTCCTGACACCGAAGGTCAGGCAGCAGCTCGGGTCGTTGAGCTGGCCCGGCTTGCTCGCCGTGTCCCAGCTCTGGATGATCTGCTCGTAAGTCTCCAGGGGCTTCTCGTAGCGTCTGAACCAGCCGGCCTTGAAGATGCCGCCGTCCGCAGGCGCGGGACGTTGCTGGTACTGCCCGGCGAAGGCGTAGGAACCCATCTCGGTCTTCTGCCGCTCGATAGCCTGCCGGCTCTCGCGGGCCGGATGAAGCACGTCGCCCGGTTCCCGGATGACTTTCACCCGCCCGAAATCAACGACCGTGCGGACCTCGGCTATGCCGGGGATGCACAGGTGCTCCCAGCCGCCCTTCGCCAGCAGGTGGCCGGATAGGTCGTCGGCGTGGAGCCTCTGCATCACCACGACGATGACGCCGTTCTCCTTGTCGTCGAGGCGGGTCGAGAACCCCTGGTCGAACCAGGTGTTCGCGGCCTCGCGTTGGGTGTCGGACAATGCCTGCTGGGCATTGAGCGGGTCATCCACGATCAGGAACCGCCCGCCCTCGCCGATGACCGAGGCGCCGACTGAGGTGGCGAAGCGATGGCCCCGCGCCGTCGTGACGAATTTGCGTTTCTCGTTCTGGTCCCCGGTGAGCTGAAGCCCGGGGAAGATGCGCCGGTACCAGTCCGACTGCATCACCAGGCGGCAGTCCATGCTGTGCTTCAGGGAGAGCACTTCGGCGTAGGACGCCGCGAGGATGCGCTCGCTCGGGTCTCTGCCTAGGAGCCATGCCGGCCACGCCACCGTGACCGATATCGACTTCATGTAGCGGGGCGGGATGTTGATGATCAGCCGCTTGATCTCGCGCCTGGTGCATGCCTCCAGGTACTCGGCGATAAGGTCGATGTGCCAGTTGTGGCTGTAGGTCGCCCCCGGATCTACGGTCGCGAATGCCTTTCGCGTGAACGCGGACAGCCGATGGCGCAGGAGGGCGTCGAACGCCTCCTGGTCACTTGGCCTTCGTGTACTCGTCAAGCAGTGCCCGATCCTCCTCGGGCAGGGGCTGGTTCATCACGATCAGCTTGTCGGGGGCGATGCCGAGCGTCTTCGCCAGGCTGTCCAACGCCCCTTTCTTGTCGCTGAGCTTGATCTTGTGCAGGCGGCCTACCGCCTCACGTTCCGACCCCTTGCCCTCGAAGAGGGTCTCGACCTCGAGGCCGGAGATGGCGGCCGCGGTGTCGTCATCCAGCTCGTGGATCGGCTTCAAGTTGCCTTCTTCATCGAAGGCCTTGCGGATATCCAGGAAGGCCAGACGGGCCAGCTCGGCGATGACGCGATCCGCGGTCGCTTCGTGCCGCTTGAGCTGGTATTTCCTAAGCTCTTCAATTCTTAGGGCCACCTTAGGGTTGTCTCGAAGGCGGCAAGCCTCAACCGCGATTGCTTCGTCGCTCATGTTTTCGGCGTCATACGCAAAGCGATATGACTCGCTGGCGTTGTCGATCTCGACGAACTTCTGCGCGAACTTTTCCTGTTTCGGGGTAAGGGTCTCGGACATGTGGGCAATAAAAAAGCCCGCTGAACGCGGGCGGTAAATTCTGGACGCACCTGTGGCGTGGCTTAATTCTAAGGATAGCAGTTAATTATCCGTTGCGCAAGCGTTATCTTCATCCCGCTCGATCTCCTCCTTCACCTGCCGGATGGCCTCGCACAGCAGGTCGAAGGCATGCACCACCTGCTTGTTCGTGTGGGCCTGGCGGATCACCTCCTGCTCGGTCACGGGCTCGACGTAGTCGCCGGTGATCGCCGTGTCGACGATGTACTGGTCGAGCCGCGTAAGCCTGCGGAGGAGCTTCCGGTAGCTGCCCTCGTCCTTCTTGCCGTTCGACTGGCCGCCGGCGATCTCGATCATGTAGAGCTTGCGGGGCTCGGCGTAAAAGGGGCGCTTGAAGGCGTGCTGCCACAGGGAGTAGGTCGCTGCGGCCTCGATGTGCTTCCATCCGAGGATCCGCTTCTCGTGCAGCCTGCTGATGATGCTGTTGTCGATCACGGACGCCCGTGACATGAACCCTGCGGCGTCCTGCGTGATGTGAAGGTCGCCCTTGGCCGCCCGTTCCCAGGTGATGATGTGCCCCCGCATAGCCCCCCCTAGCTGGTTTGCCAAACACTGCCACGAAATGAAGTGGTGCGCAAGCGGGTTCTTTATGGGGAGCTGTTGCGGGGAGGGGAGATAAATCGCAGGCCGAAAAAGTCGCAGCGATTTATCTTGTCGCTCTAACCTGATGACATTGCTAGTAAATCTCGCTGCCAGCCGGACGTCGCCAGAATAAATCGCAGCAGTACACCCTATAGCACATCCCTACTGTAGAAGAGGAGGGCAAGAGATACCATGTGATTTATGTTACTTATTTATTATTTATATAATCATATTACAATAATATATTGAAATTTAAGGGAACGGCGTCCTCGAATAAATCGCAAGGAGCCGTGCGATTTATCTCGATCATTGTTACTTATCTCAGTCGGCCTGTCTCGATTCCCGCGAACGGGCGACTTCGCGGTCGATCCGTCGCTTCATGTCCTCGAACGCCTCATCTCGGGTCGCCCGCCAGTCCGCCGCCGGCAGGTATCGCATCTCCTTCGGCACGCTCTGGCACTCGGCAAGCGACCGATATAGCCCCTCGAACGCTTGGGCTCCCCAGTCGTTGTCCCCTCGGTCGCGGGCGACCATGACGGTCCAGCCGCGATAATGGCCGAGGTGGTGGTCGACGAAGCTCATTACCTGACCGCCAACGGCCACCAACTGACCCTCGGGGAAATCGGGTAGGCTCGGCCGCTTGAACGAATCCGGGGGCTTGGGCTCCCTCGCGAAGCCCCGCGCCATGCCCGGTCGCAACGCCGAAAAGCTGCCGTGCTGGATCAGGAATCCGTCTGGCCCAAGCCCCGAGTATTCTTTGGTCGCCGGGTCATAGGTGTGAAGCGCCGCCCCTCGTTCTAGCAACCAGCCGGGGTCGAGGGGCCGGGTAGCGAACGGGTTGAGGCAGACGTGAAGGCCGTCGAGCAACGTCTCCTGGTAGTGGGGGCGCGGCAGGCGGATCAGGTGAGGCTCGATCCCGGCCGCATTGTATCGGCTCGCCAGAAAGATGACCGGGTACGAACCCTCGCTCGCAAGGGCTTGAACCTTGGTGAAGGTCGCTGTGTTGCTGAAGATGACGGCGCTGACGTCCTCCATGCCTGGGCGTGTGAATAGCCCCAGTGGCACCTGCGACCCGTTGTCCTTCGTGACGCTGTCGCGCGTCGCCACCCCGAGCACCAGCCTCGCCCCGGTCCCCTTGTCGTCGATGAAGATGTGCTGGTCGAAGCCGTACAGGACCCTCCGGAGCGCCAGGTCGTTCTGCATGAAGAAGAAGGGCTGCTCGAACGGGGCCACGCAGATCACATACGGCTTGCCGGCGACGTGAGGTAGCGTCGCATAGGAGGCAAAGTACTTCCGGTGCTTCGACGTGACCGCGTTCGCCAGGCGGATCGTGGCCAGCGTGATGAGCTCCTCGCGGTTGACGTCGAGCCTTGCCTCGGGATCCGGGCGCTCCCACTCCGGGGCGTACCCCTCCGCATGCGAGGCGATCGTGGCCTCTGCGACGATTTCACCGACCGGGGTCCTCAGGACAAAATCCGGCGACGAGTGGCTCTGGTCGACATCGCAGCCCAGCTCCCTGAAGGCCGCGAACAGGTAGAGCTCCCAGAAGCTGGAATTGTAGGTCGTCTGGAATTCCTTCGCGAACTTGCCGTCCCGGTCACGAAATCCATCCGCCCAGCCCTGAAGCACGGCCCGTTCAGGGCCGGAGAGCTCGATGCTCGTCAGCATGCGGAAGTTGGGGTGCTGCCGGTCCTCGGGGACCACAGGCGTGAGGATGTCCACGGGGGGGGCTCCGAACCCGTTTGATCATCGAAACTTATAGCCGACACGCCACGGGGCTGCCGGGTTCGTGGCGTCTAGCCCGCGTCGGGGGCTATCGTACCGCGCGGAAGCGGTAAGAGCGTTTGGTCTTGCCCTCGACCTCCTCACGCTCGATCTCGCCCGACTCGACCAGGTCCGCGATTATCTCGTTTCGCTCCCTGAACTTGAGGTTGCGGGTGCGCAGGAGTAGCGTGCGGTTCTCGACCCAGGCTCCCTTGCCGTCGCGGATGACCTGCAGGACCCTGTTGAGGTTCCGCTCGTGGTCGCTTTCCGCGACGTTGGCCTTCACGGCTTCGGCCATGTAGGCCGCGCAGTGGTCGGCCATGGCGATGCCCCAGCTCATCGCCTCGGCCCCGATCGTGTCCCCCTCATGGGCGACCAGGGCCAGCTTGATGGCGTGCTCGGCCGAGCGGGCGTAGATGGCAGACAGGCCGCTGCGTGCCGCCGATTCCTCTGCGGCCCGGCGTCGCATGGTCTCGCTGTACTCCCCGATGATCTTCTCCGCCTCCTCCGAATAGCTGACCACCATCGGACTGATCCGGAGCACCCCATCGACGTTGCCGCGGGGGTCGTAGTTGCTAGGGGCATCCTTCCACCGCCGCAGCTCGGCGAGGATCTCCTCCGGGGGGTCGTTCACGTTGCCTGCGGGTTTGGCCGGCTTCAGCGTGTATTCCTTGCTCTCCAGGACCAGCCAGCGAGCCAGGAAGCCGTCAATCGCGTCGTCCGAGGTCAGCGTCTGGAAGAAGCGCTCGGGCACCGTGGTCGCGTAGACCGACAGGCAGGGCTGGTCGATCGGTGTCCGCTTCATCTTGCCGTCGTGGTTGGCGTACTGGACCCCGGCGTACATGCTCTTCGATGAGCTGAATAGCTCGATCAGGTAGGTCAGGATGTCCCGCTGATGGCTCCCCGCGTTCTTGTGGGTCAGGTTCTTCAGCACACGCCCGAACTCGTCCCAGAGCACCAGGCAGCGCCCGCCACCTTCCCGCAGGGCCGTCAGTAGCCCCGCGCCGCTCGCCGGTGTGCCCCCGATGAGACCTTCCAGCCCGGCGCGGCATAGCAGGGTCGTGACGCAGTCGCGAGCATGGTCCTTGCCCGCGCCGCTGGGCGCCAGGCCCATCGTGTAGAAGTTCGTCCGCAATCGCGTCGGCGACTGGACCTTGTGGCTCATCGCGACCCCGGCCGCGGTGATCGCCGCCGCCACGGCGAGCATGGGCTGGGGATAGATGCTCGTGTCGTTGATCCAGCGGGCGACCCTACCGACCAAACCCGGAGGGTTCAGGATGGCCGCGTCGACCGATGGCTGGGCCGCGCGGCCGCTGGCGAAAGGGCGCAGGTTCCCTCCCTCCTCGATGACCACCGCCGGCAACTCGGGCCGCTCGGGCATCCGCCTCGGGGGGATGTAGCCGTGATCCATGGCCGTATAGAAGAGGCTGGCGATCGTGATGTCAGCCCGGTTGAAGCTCCTCCATCGCTTCGGGATCTCCCGGGCGTCGTATTTCGAGCTGGTCGAGGACCATTGATCCCAGAGGGCCATGCCTCGGTCGCCCAGGTGCTGCCTGAGCGCCATCCCCATCCTGATCCAGACGTCGTAGTCGTCGGCCGGAATGCAGCGTAAGGCATCGGCGACCTCGGCCAGGTCGGTCTCGCGGTAGGGGTCCTGGAGGAAGGGCCTGGAAGCCGGACGGGCCGGTTCCGAGCGGAACAGCGCCCCCACCGCCTGCATCGCGGCGGCTGGGATCTCGGGGAGGTCATCCGGAGAGAGGTCGGCGAGCGTTCTCGGGGTCATCCATTCGTAGGCCCCGCCGGACGGATGCAGGGAGGGCGGCAGGACGGTCTGGCGGCCGTCGGAGAGCACGTCGAGCACACGGGTTCCACGCAGGCTGAGCCCTTGGCTACGCTGCCCGCCGTACCGGTAGAAAGCCGTGAACCCCTTGGCGCCCCGCTTCTTGACCGGGGAGTCGGGCACGATCGCCAGGATGCGCTCGTGAAGTCCGTCGACGTCGTCGTCGAAGTCGAGCGCCATGACGCCGGAGGCGGAGCCCAGGCATAACCCGATGTTCGAGGCCACCCAGCCCATCCAGCGAGTGTGCTCCTCGTCCGTCGGAAGGCGGGAGCAGTATTCACTCCAACGCTCGATCGTCGGGTACTTCTGGGTGGGCGCGAGCGGGATGACGGAATAGCCATGTGCACGCATGGCCGGTGCGGCGGCCTGAAAGGGACTGCGTGTCATGCTGCGTTACCGCCGCTGTCGCGAATCTTCCGTATCAGGGTCGTTAAGAAATTGCTTGCTGAGCGATTCTCCGCTTTCGCTTGCTGCTCGATCCAGGCTGACACGTCGGACGGAAGGTAATAGGACTCTGTTTTGCTGCTGATTGTTTCTTCCTCCATTGGGACCTCATTTTTCGGTTGACAGTTAGCGTAGAAGCTATTAGGTATCAATACACCAACTCATTTATTCATGCAACAACCAACTGAAGGAACGACCTATGGACCAAGACGCCGACAAGAAGCTCGCGCTGCTTACTGCCGCGTGGAAAGAAGCGAAACAGCAAGAGACAGACGCCAACGCACGCCGAATCGCGATCGAATCCCAGATCTACGAACTTGTCGAGAGCGAGCTACCGGAGAAGGGCACGCACACACTGCCGACGGGCATGAAGATCGCCACCGGTTACAGCGAGGAATGGTCGCAGGAGCGGATCACAGCTGCCTATCAGGACTGGGACGCATCCGTGCCGTTTCCGTTCACCGGCGTATGGAAGCCGGACGGTAAGGCGATCGGATACCTGCGCGACAACGTGCCGGAGGCTTACCAGAAGATCCAGCCCGCCCTGACGCTGAAGCCGAAGAAGCCGGCGTTCAGCGTAAAAGAAGCCGCGTAACAACTCTAAGTGTGAAAGGACTCACTAATGCTAAACCTCTCCGAGATCAAACCCTCCCGCGTCATTCTCCCCCCCCGCCTCGTCCTCTACGGGCCCCCGAAGATCGGCAAGACGACCTTCGCCGCCGACATCGAGGGCGCCATCGTGCTCGACATCGAAGGCGGCTCTGGGGCGCTCAATGTCGCCCGCGTCACGAAAGACAAACTCACCTCCTACAGCGACGTGATCGGTGCGGTCGAGGCACTCTACACTCAGGAGCACCCGTTCTCCACGGTTGTTATCGACTCCGCCGACTGGCTTGAGGCGCTGATCTTCCAGCAGGTCGCCGCCGAGGCCGGGAAGAAGTCCATCGAGGACATCGGCTACGGGGCCGGCTATGTGGCTGCCGTCAACCTGTGGAAGCAACTCTTCGATGGCTTGACCGCCCTGCGCAACGACAAGGGGATGGCCGTGCTTCTGATCGCCCACGACCAGGTGAAACGCTACGATAACCCGCTCACCGACTCCTACGACCGACACATGCTTAAGCTTCATGCAAAGTCGGCCGCGATCCTCACCGAGTGGTCGGACTGCCTTCTGTTCGCCAACCAGGACGTATACATAGACGCAAAGGACGTTGGCTTCAAGAAGAAGGTAACGAAGGGCCGCGCGGGCGACCGCGTGCTGCATACCGTCGAGAGCCCCGCCTTCATGGCAGGCAATCGATACGGGTTGCCGCCGGAGCTTCCGTTCTCTTGGGCAGCGTTCAACGACGCAATGACCAACGCCATCTCGGAACCGTCTGCCGAGGCAGCATAAGGAACATGGCGGCCTGACCCCCGCCATTGGGGTGGCTCCCCGCTCAAGCCGACAACCATCAATCAACTTACGAAAGGAAAGACTTATGGCTTACTTAGGTGCTGAATTCGACGCTTCCCAGGTAGAACCCTCCAAGCCACGCGAAGTGGTGCCCCCCGGCTGGTACAAGGCGATCATCGAGGCCAGCGACGTGAAACCCACCAAGAAGGCGCAGGAGGCCACGCAGTACGGTGGGCCGGAGGCGAATGACCGCCTCCTGACCCTGAGCTTCCGCGTCATCGAGGGCGATCACAAAGATGCCCTGATCTTCTCGAACCTCAACATTGTCAACACGAACCCGCAGGCCCAGGAAATCGGCCAGCGTGAGCTATCTGCGGTCTGCCATGCGGTCGGCAAGCTGAAAGTCAAGGACTCCAGCGAGCTGCATAACAAGCCGCTGATGATCAAGGTCGATGTCGAGCGGAAGGAAGGCTACAACCCCCGAAATGTCATCAAGGGCTTCGAGGCTGTTGGCAGCGAAGGGGTTTCCAGCGCTGTCGGTGCACCTACCGGGTCGGCCTCCGCAGGAGCGAAGGCGGCCCCCGCCTGGGCCCGTAAGTAGCCCATGGCGCTGATCCCCGAAGTGTGCGACCCCACGCTCGCGGCGATCGACCGGGAACTGGAGCGGCGTAAGGCGTTGGAGCCTCGCCGCTCCTATCTCGGGGCGTCGGCCATCGGCGACGAGTGCGAGCGAAAGCTATGGTACTCGATCCGGCCCGAGGTCCCGCGCAAGCCATTCAACGCAGCCAGCATCAAGCGATTCGATGACGGCCACCGGGGCGAAGCCATCATGGCCGAGCGGCTACGAATGGTGCCCGGCGTGGAGCTTTGGACGGAGGACGATCAGACGGGAGGACAGATCGGGGGAACCTTGTTCGAGGGAAGGTTTGGCTGGCACGTCGACGGCGTGATCCGTGGCCTCTTGCAGTCACCCGAGACACCCCACGTCTGGGAACACAAGCAGGTCGGCCAGAAGAAGTTCGACGAGTTCGGGAAGCTGAAGTCCTCGCTTGGGGAGAAGCTGACGCTCCAAGCCTGGGACCCGGTGTATTACGCCCAGGCCGTCGTCTACATGGAGCTGCTCGACCTGACCCGCCACTTCCTGACGGTTTGCACGCCCGGCGGTCGGGATCACAACGCCTGCCGCACCGAGGCAAATCCGACAATGGCCAGGGCGCTACTTGCCAAGGCCCAGCGAATCCTGTCGGCGGGATCGCCTCCGGCCCGCCTCTCGGAGCGGCCGGAGTACTTCAAATGCAAAATGTGCGACTTCCACGAAGCCTGCCATCAAAGATATTAATCGTAAGGAGAATAACCATGAACAGAATGATTGCAATGTGTTTAGCGTTAACTCTATTGACCGCTTGCCAGCACCCCGGCCAGAACCGCTACGGATACCCGGACGTCGGCAAGGCGACCCGCGTCATGTTCGGCACCGTCGTCTCCTATCGCCTCGTGCAGGTCCAGGGCAGGAACACCGGGACCGGCGCGTTGGCCGGGGCCGCAGGTGGCGCCCTCGGCGGCTCGTACATCGGCAACGGCGGAGGCTCCCTCGGCGGCATGATCGCCGGCGCACTGGTGGCCGGCATCGCCGGGCACATGGTCGAGCAGGCCATCCAGGACTACGACGGGGTCGAGTTCACCGTCGCCCTGGAGAACGGCGAGATCCTGACCATCGTCCAGACCTTCGAGAAGGAGATCGAGGGCATCAAGGAGGGCGACCGCGTCATGGTCCAGCAGTCGGGCGAGTACCAGCGGGTGCTGCCCGCCAAGCACCTGCCGGAGAAGGTCAAGAAGGCCAAGCGCATCAAGGTCGAGGACTGATGCAGCTCCGAGATTACCAGCAGCGTGTGATAGACGGGCTGTTCGAGTATTTCGAGCACAACACAGGCAATCCGCTCCTCGTCCTACCGACCGGGGCAGGGAAGTCCGTGATCATCGGTGCTCTATGTAAGGTGATCCTCCAGGCCTGGCCGGACCAGCGGCTGATGATCCTGTCGCATGTTAAGGAGCTGCTCGCACAGAACTTCGGCAAGATCACGGCCTTCTGGCCGCAGGCTCCGGCCGGGCTATACAGCGCCGGGCTCCGTCAGAAACGCAGCCGAGATCCCATCACGGTGGCCGGCATCCAGTCCGTCTACCGCAAGTCCCACCTCTTCGGCTGGCGGGACCTGGTGCTGATCGACGAGTGCCATCTGCTTTCGCCCGACTCGGATTCCATGTACCGCACGTTCCTCGAAGGGCTGAAGCAGACCAACCCGCGGCTCAAGGTCGTGGGCCTCACGGCAACGGCATACCGCCTAAAGACCGGGATGCTGCACGAGGGGAAAGACCGGTTGTTCACCGACATCGCGGCCGAGGTGAGCCTGACCGAGCTTCTGGACGCCGGGCACATCAGCCCGCTGAAGAGCCGCCCCTCGCTGATCCAGGCCGATCTGACCGGGGTGGCGATCGAAGGTGGCGAACTCAACAACCGCCAGCAGGAAGCCGCGGTGGACAAGGAGGAGCTGACTCAGGCCGCGCTGGACGAGGTGTTCTCGCTGGCCTCGGACCGCAAATCATGGCTCGTGTTCGTTGCGGGCCGAACCCACGGGGAGCACGTCGAGGCTGCTCTCCTCGCTCGTGGCATCACCGCCAGGTTCGTGCACGGCGACACGCCCGACGACGAGCGGGACGCCGCGCACGCCGACTTCAAGGCTGGGAAGTTGCGGGCCCTGGTGTCGCTCGGGGTGCACACGACCGGCTTCGACGCCCCGAACATCGACCTGCTCGTTCTGCTGAGGAAAACCCTGTCGCCCGGTCTCTACTACCAGATCCTCGGCCGGGGGATGCGGCTGCACCCCGGTAAACTGAACTGCCTCGTCCTTGATTACGCCGGGAACATCGACTACCACGGGCCAATCACCCAGCTCAAGCCGCCGCGCGCGGCAGGCAGTAGAGGGCCTCGTGAGTCCCACGAGAGAACCTGCCTGGTTTGCCCAGACTGCCGGATGGCATCCCCCCTAGGCACGTTGGAGTGCGCCGACTGCGGCCGCCCGTTCACCCGGCCAGAGCGGGTTAGTCACGGGACCGAGGCGAGCACGGCCGAGGTTATGGTTCTTGAGCCACCGCCTCCGCCCGACCTTGGCGAGTGGGTCAGGGTCGAGTCGGTCAGCTATCACAAGCATGCAAAGGAAGGGAAGATTCCGAGCCTTAGGGTCGAGTACCGATGCGGCCTTCAGACCTATCGCGAGTGGATCTGCCTCCAGCACCCGCCGGGCTTCGCGAGGGCGAAGGCGATCGGTTGGTGGAAGCGGCGGTCCGGCATCGAGCCACCCGACCATATTGAGACGGCCCTATATTATGCCGACGTGCTGCGAAAGCCGTTCGGCATTCGTGTGAAGCAGCAAGATAAGTACTGGGAGATTACTGGCTATGACCTTACAGGATTCACGGTTAATGGACCCGAAGCTGAGGCAGGAGATGCTGCAGGCGTTGAGGACTTTATTGACTTTTCTCGAACGTATTGATGTCCGGCGATCCTGCCGCACATGCCAGCACTGGAGCGGCGGGGTGTGCTCACTTGCCGAGGCCATTCCGCCCGCCGAGGTTCAGGCCGAAGGTTGCGAATCGTGGGTGTTCGATGAGGTGCCGTTCTAGGTCGGCGGCGTTGCGTGCAAGGATATACACGCCGCAGTTCCGCTCGATCATCTTCTGGAACAGTTTCTGCTGCTTGGCCTGTCTGCCAGTGGGGGTCTTGCACTCGACGGAGAGGAACAAGCCACTGGGCAGGATTCCGAGGATGTCGCCGCTTCCCGGATGACCGTATCTGATCCAGCGGCCATCGATTCTGCCAGCTCCGGTGTTGTTGCACCATGCGAACACGCGATGGAGCGCGAGCCATTCGAGGCATTGGGCGACGATTACCGACTCGCTACTCACGACGCCTCGGTTTGGCCGTGAATGGCTGGACGCCGCTTCCCTCGGCGTAGCGAGTGGGATAGATCGTGATCTTCCGTCCGAGCTCGTCCGTGTAGGTGTCGACCGGCTGGATCGGCAAACCGGTCCGCTCCGCGTCGTCGGCTGGCTCCTCGGGCTTACTACGCACTGGCGAGCAGCCCCCTGGCTCGGTCGATCCGCTCCCGGGCGGCCTGGAATCGTTCGCGACGGTCCGGGGCGTCGTAGGGCAGGTCGAAGACCTCGTCGTATTCTTTCCGGGCCAGCTCGTATTCCTGCCGAAGGGCGTAGGTGCGGTTGTAGACGATCGCAAAGCCCGGGGTGATCAGCATGGCCGCCAGCTGTCCTTGTAGAGCAGCGGCTCGGCGCCGCTGGCCATGGCCACGCGGTTCGCCTCGCGCATAATCGTATCGAGGCCGGCTGGCTGCCGGTCCAGGAAGTACCCGGCCGGTCGCTCTTCGAGGCGTGTGCCGAGCCAGAACTGGGCCACGGCCATGGGGTTGGGCTTCTCGTTTTTCGGCGGAGGCGGCTCGGATGGCAGGTTCGGCTTGAGGGTCGGCATAAGTCCGAGGCGGTGGGCGTGCCGACGGATGGTGCTGTAGCTGAACCGCATCTCCTCGGCGCAGGCCTCGATGCTGAGCTTGCGTCCCTTCCGAAGCCGGATCAGGACGGGGTCGTGGAGTTCGGGCGACCAGTCGATCTCGCGGGCCATCAGCTTGCCCTCCGGTCAACGGCGATAGGGGGCTGCTTCATGCGAGGCCTGCCTTCCGGCGCTTGCGGCCGATCCGGTAGGCTTTGCGCTCCTCGTAGCGCGCCCCCTTTCCCGCCTCAGCACGCCACTGCGGCCAGCCGTTCTGCAGAATGTCACGGGCCTTCGCCCGCACGACGTGTACCTCAAGACCGGCCATCTCGCACCAGAGATCCAAGTCAGACTTCTCGAAGAACCAGCGTTCAGCGTCCCAGCGGATTATGCCCCTCTCGCTCGCGCCGACATGCGACTTTCCGGCCAAGTCCTGAAGCATCGTGAGGATCTTTGCGACCGCCAGCTTCTGCTCCGGTGTCCTGCTGGTGTTGCTCTCGCGGAAGAGAGAGCAATCCGGCGTATCGTGACCATTGGCGGTAGCCTTATGCGTCCAATCCCCTGTCCTCGGCGGGCAGACCGTCACCCCGCGCTCCTGGATGAAAGCCGCGATCATGTCCGCCTCGCTGCGCCCGCCGCCGCTCCCGGCAGGGGCGCGAGGGCTTCCCCCGGTGTTCTTGCCTCCCGGCGCTGGCAGGAGGAGATGAAGAAGTCGAGGTCCTCGGGGTCTTCGTCGTAATCGCTGGCGATCGCAGCTCGGCTCCGGCCTTCGGCGAGCATCCGCTTGATCTCGGGCCAGTCGCCGTCCGACAAGCTGGTCTTCCGCCTGGGTGCGGGAACGGTGATGCGGAGCTCCTCTTTCGTAAAGACAGGCTGATGTTCCCTTGTGGCGGCCTCACGCTCGGCCCGCTTCCGGGCCTGCATGGCGATCATTCGCTGCCGGGCGGCCTCGCGGGCCTCGGGGGACATGTTGTGCTTCTTCCTGGCGGGAGCCGGTGGCTCATGGTCGTCCTTGGGTTCGCTGCCGGCCTGCTCCTGCTGTTCATCGGCAGTGTCAGGAGCCGGGGCAGGTGGCTGAGTGGGGATCGGCAGAACCGGAATAGCCTGCTCGGGAGCCGTCTCACGGCCGAGAGAGCCGATAATCGCCTCCAGTGCCTCGGTCACGGCCGCGGGCGGGTCCTTGTCGAGGAGCCATCCCTTGATGAGGTACGCGTGGTGCAGCATGGCCTACTCCGCGTCCCGTGCGTTCAGCTTGGCCTCCAGGCGTTCCTGCCGCGTCCGGAGGCGTTCAAGCTGCTCCTCGACGGCCTCAAGGGCAGCCAAGAGGGTGTCATCTACCGGCATCTGGCGCGTATCGCGCTCCGGGTGCCGTTGGGAGTACTTCTGCCTGGTGAGCGTGAGCAAATCGATCTTCATTTCGACCTCCCCGACGAGGATGACGTGCCGAGGAGCACTCCGACGAAGCACAGCCACCAGCTGGACGTCGCCAGAGGATAGCCTACGTGATGCGAGAGCAGCAGCAGGCCGCAGGTGAACCCGAGGGCGTTCACGCGACCTCCACGGGGGCGAACATCGCCCGCTCCTGGATGCGCTCGACGGCCCGCTCGGCATCGCGGGCGCGGGCATAGCGGCGCGTGCCGCTCATGATCGGCTTGCCGTTCCCGTCCAGCAGTTCGATAGTGTGGCCCTTCTTCGTGGGGGTGATCTGGAATTTCATGTGGTTTCTCCCTGTCAATGGTTACTTCTTGGCGTGCCGTTCGACGTCCGCTCGGTCGAAGATGGTCCGCCCGGCAACCTGGATATGTGCCGGGGCCTTCCCGGCCTTGACCAGCTTGTGAAGCCACTGGCGGGTTATGCCAAGCGCCTCAGCGGCCTCGGCTACGGACATAAAATTCTTGTCGTTCAGCATGTTGTCACTTCGTTGTTTACATCGCGTAAATAGTGCTTGCGCTGCTATTCCAGTTGTGGCATGGTGTTTCCATCAAGTCAACAAAAAGGTTAGCGTCATGTCAGCACGAAAAGGAGACAACATCGAGTACACCCCCGAGCACCGCGTCGAGGAGGCCGATGGTGAGCTGCAGCGGGCGCACCGCCACTGGCACAACGTCCTGAAGGCCGTGGTGGACGCAGCGATCAAGGACCGGGTTTCGTACCACGAGCGCGAGCTGGCCTGCATCATGGAGCAGGTCTCCGAAGGCATGGCCCACGAGTTCGACCACGCGCTGACAGAGCTGGAGGAGCTGTGCCCGACCCACACCTTCAGCGTCACCCCTGTGGACAGCGACAAGCTGATCGCCGCCGAAGCCGAGCGGCTGTTCGATACATTTCGCCCGAAGCCAATCGACGGCAGCAAGCTGCTGCGCGACACGCTCCGCCCCATCCCGACCAACCCCGCAACGAAAGGATTCGACCATGAATAAGCTCCTTTGCCTCTTCGACAGTCCATACCGGGGCCTCACCCCGCTCTCCGCCGGCATCCACGGCCTGATAGCCGCCGGCTTGGCGTCCATGGCTATGAGCGTCGTGATGGCGAAGCATGGCCTACCGTCCGCGCCGGTGAAGAGGCCGTCTGAGGTGTATCAGCCCGCCGAGCCGGTCGTCCTCCGCAAGAACGGCTACGTCATCTACGACAGCCACGAACGGGCCGAGGTCATCGCCGAGGTGTGGAACATCACGCCGGAGAACATCGACAGCTACAAGAGGTGGTGGTGATGGCCGAACCTTACACCCACGGCCAAGAGGTCATGGTGTTCGACCACCGGGGCAACTACGAAGGCCGGGGCAAGGTCATGGGCGTGCATCGCTGCAACCCGTGGCAGTACGACATCCAACCTCGCGGGGAGGCCAGCCTGTCCAAGCGGCAGTGCGGAATCCACCACGACCGGATACGAGCCATCGGCAAACCGTATCTGGCCTACGAGCGGCGAGACGAGCAACCCAAGCACATCAAGGATGAAGCATGACCCCCACAAACACCACCCCCGCAGAGGCGCTGAGTGAGCGCGAGGCGTTTGAGAAATGGATGAAGAAGCGCGGAACGCCTTTATTCCTTGAGCACCCGCAAGCCTATGACGCATGGTGTGGGCGTGGCGAATACGAGCGCACCCGCCCCGCGCCACAGCCCGATGCGGTGCCATCGGCCATGTATGCGCAGCTTCTTGTAATGTACGAGAAGTTGCAGGCGGAACATGCAAAAGTGCTATCTGCTGGACAGGCTGCCACAGACCATAATCCTGACGCCATGAAAATGGTAGCGCCCGATGCGGTGGAGAAGATTCGGGAGGCGGTACGCGTAGGGCATCAAAACTACCGCGCTGCCATTAAGAAGCATCTCGGTGACTCGGTGCATGCCGCGCTCTCTACGCCTGACATCCTAACCGAAGGCGGCATAGAGGCGATAACCAACTCGGTAGTCGCAGCCCTCCTCCCCACCCTCGCACCAGCGCAGGAGCCGGTGATTGATGAGGCAATTCGCTGCCTTGAAAATATGGCAGAAAGATGGGCGCTTCGTGTGAATCTAACCGATTCCGTGGAGGCCATTAAAGGTGCGCCATCTGCAATAGAGGCATTCCTGCATCAAGCCTACATGGAGGGGCTTTACGAGGGATGCCAGCGGCCAACCCAAAATTCTGGGAATGACTGGTACGACAGATTCTGGTCTGAAAGGGCTGAGGTTGGAAGGCTTCGCCAGCAACTTACCCGCCCAGCCATGACACAGGAAAAGCGCGAGAGTTTGGTGCAGGTCAGGGCTGGCCTGCAACGCGGGATAGAAACTGGCAACTGGCGGATGGTGAAAACCGCCCTCGCCGCCCTTGAGCGGGAGATGGGGGAGTGATGGCCGTCTACAAAGCAACCGTGATTGACGCCCGCGTCAGGGTGGTCATGCCAGGATTCTACCAGACCGAATATACCTACCCAGACGGCAGCAAGCGTTACGGCGAAATCCGCCACACTGTTTGCGTCACACAAGACGGGGTGTGTATCTACTGCGGCCAACCGAAGGATTGATTGCCGATGAACTGGGGGCTGATCTGGTCGCTGCTCGCCCTTGCCCTGTTCTGGGGCGTGGTCGGATACGCTGCCTGGCATCAGGAATCGCCGGAGGCGATCTATACCGACGCTACGCTGCCGGCGCAGGACGATGAGCTTTGGCAGCTAAACTTTCGGTGATCTCCGTTAGCTTGCTCCGTTCCATCACCTGGGGGCAACCCACAGGAGAGATGTGTGAAGCCGAATCTCACGGGATTTCACCGCGGCTTGCCCGCCCGGCTCAGTTGACCGACTCAGGAGAGGGGCCGGATTCTCACCCGGCCCCGCCCCCTCAGAACGGGATCTCGTCCCAATCGCTTTCGTCCTCGTCGGCCTGAAGGTCATCGAGGCGGAGCATCCGCTTGCACCATGCCTTGAGCGCCGCATGGGCCTCACGGAGTTCTGCAAGCCACGCGTCGAGGGCCTCGCGGTTCACGGCGGCGTTGGGCGTCTTGGCTATCACGTCCAGTGTCTTGGCGAGGGTTCTGATTCGATCGGCCTTGTCCCTTAACCTGCGTCCCAACGGCATTCGGTTACTTACTTGCTCCAGACGATCGCCTAACTCCTTCGCGATTCTCTGGATTTCCTGTATGCCAAGCTGCTTGGTGCTCATGAGATTCCCTTTCTGTTAATGGTTGAGGTAGTAGGGAAGGCACGAGCTTGCTCGATGCCTCGCCCTACTGCCGAATGGATGCCCCTTCGCCGCGGCCCGGACTGCGGTCAAGGGCGGCGCAGCCGCTCGTGAAACCCTTGACCGCATTAAGGCCGGGCCGTGGCATTGCAGCGCCCCGTTGGCCTCCATCTCTCGCCGATTGCGATAGGGATGCGGAGGGCGGCGCCAGCCGGTCGCTCGCGACGGGAGCGCAAGCGAACCCCATAGCAGCCCGGTCGGCTTGCCGAATCGCCCATAGCATTAATTGACACGCGCTTGTCCAGCCCTATTATTCCAGCGTGCTGCGAACACACTGGATTACCGATGCTGCTGCCGCGAAGGCCTACTACCAGGCGTCGGACTACTACGCGCAGTCGCAAGGCGACTGGCTGGGCAAGGGCGCTGAGGTTCTCGGGCTTGTGGGGCCCGCTCGGAAGGAAGACTTCGAGCTGCTCTGCGACAATGTGAACCCGCTCACCGGCCAGCCGCTGACGACCTACACCCGAGACGGCAGGCGGGTCGGCATCGACTTGAACTTTAACAGCACGAAGTCGGTGGGCATCGCGCGGGAGTTGGCTGGGCCAGGCAACCGAGGTGACGACCGTATCGAGTGGGCTCACCGCGAGGCGGTGGCCCATGCCATGGGCTATGTCGAGGCGGACATGCGCGGTCGCGTCCGGGCCGGTGGAAAGAACGAGGACAGGATCACCGGCAACATGGTCGCCTTCCGCGTGACGCACCGAGACACGCGGGTCAGCGGGCAGGACGCCATGCCCGACATGAGCCTTCACGACCACGTGGTCGTCTTCAACGCCACCGAGGACCAGGCCGAGGGCAAGTGGAAGGCCGCCGAGATGGGGCAGATCAAGCACGACGCGCCCTACTACGAGGCCATCTACCACAACCGGCTGGCGTCAAACCTCCGGCAGCTCGGCTACGGCGTGCGGAAGAAGGACAAGGCCTTCGAGATCGCGGGCATCTCCGACGAGCTGGTCAGGAAGTTCAGCCGCCGTCGTGCGTACATCGACCAGGTCGCCGAGAAGCTGGGCATCACCAGCCCCGAGGGCCGGAACACGCTCGGGGCGACCACCCGGCTGGGCAAGGTCAAGGAGCGGGCCGACGACCTCAACCGCTACTGGGTCAGCCGCCTGACTGACGCGGAGCGCCAGCAGCTTGCCGGGCTGGTCGGCAAGGCGGGGTACGAGGGGGACGTGAAGGCGGCCGTCGAGTTCGCCATCGGCCACCTGTTCGAGCGCAGGAGCGTGGTGGACGAGAAGAGGCTCTACGAGACGGCCATCCGCCACGGCGTCGGCTCGGTCACGCCGGAGCTGGTTCAGGAGGAGGCGAAGCGGCAGGGCCTGCTCACGAAGGACGGGGAGGCCACGACCCGGCTGGTGCACGCCGAGGAGCAGCGGGTGATCGGGTTCGCCCGCAACGGGCGGGGGACGTGTCGGCCGATGGGGGTTGGGATGCAGGAGTTCTTGACCCTCCGTGTGGACAGCCCAGGTTGCGACCCTCAAGCTCCCACTACTGCATCCCAAAGGCATCCTGCCACAACCTCACCGCTCGCGCAACCGAGAACTGACCTCTCCCCCGACCAGGCCGCCATCGCCCGCCACGTCTGGAACTCGCCCGACCGCGTCATCCTGATCCGCGGGGCCGCCGGGACTGGCAAGACCCACACGATGAAGGCGACCATCGAGGGGCTGGATCGCCCGGTGGTCGTGCTGGCCCCCTCTGCCGAGGCCAGCCGGGCCGTGCTCCGCAAGGAGGGCTTCCAGGAGGCCAACACCGTGGCCCGGTTCCTGATCGACGAGAGGTTCCAGGAGGAGGCTCGGGACGGCGTCATCTGGGTGGACGAGGCCGGGCTGCTGGGCATGCGGCAGGTGCGGGAGGTCTTCGACGCCGCCGAGCGGCTCGGTGCCCGCGTCGTGCTCCAGGGCGACCGGAAGCAACACGGATCGGTCGAGCGCGGAGCCACGCTCCGGGTGCTCGAGGAGTTCGCCGGACTGCCCGTGGCGGAGCTGAAGGATATCCGCCGCCAGAAGGGCCGCTACAAGGCCGCCGTGGCGTCACTGGCCAAGGGCGACCTCCTCGGCGGGTACGACCAGCTCGAAGGCCTGGGCTGGGTCAAGGAGGCCCAGGACGATGCCACGCTGGTCGAGGACTACCTGGCGGCCCTCGATTCCCGGAAGTCCGTCCTGGTCGTCGCCCCGACCCATGCGGAGGGCGGGGAGATCACCGCGGAGATCCGGGCCCGGCTCAAGCAGCGGGGCGCAATCGCCAGCGAGGGTAAGCAGGTCGGGGTGCTGGTGCCCCTTGGCTGGACGGAGGCCGAGCGGGGCGACCTGGGGCGGTACGAGGGCGGCGAGGTCATGCAGTTCCACCGGAACTCGGGCACCTTCCGGGCCGGGGACCGCGTCCGGGTGCTCGACTGGAAGCCCGGTGCCCACTTCGCCAAGCCGTCGCACTTCTCGGTCTACACGCCGTCGTCCATCGAGCTGGCCGCCGGGGACCAGATCCGCGTCACCGCCAACGGGAAGACGAAGGACGGTAAGCACAAGCTGAACAACGGAGCGATGTATCGGGTCAAGGGCTTCACGAAGGACGACGACATCGTGCTGGAGAACGGCTGGGTCGTGGGGCGTGACTTCGGCCACCTGGCCCACGGCTACGTCACCACCTCGCACGCGAGCCAGGGCAAGACGGTCGACCGCGTGCTGATCGCCATGGGCCACGAGTCCCGCCCGGCGATGGGCGCGGAGCAGTTCTACGTCTCAGTGTCGCGGGGCCGGGAGCAGGCGACGGTCTACAGCGACCTGACGCCGGCCGAGCTGCGCGAGGCCATCCAGAGGGCGGATCCGCGGAAGTCGGCGACGGAACTGCTGCGCCGCGCTCCCGTGCCGATGAAGCCGAGGCGGCGGGTCCGCACGCTCGCGGAGCGGATGCGGCTCGCATTTGCCCAGTTGCGCGAGAAGGCTGCGACTGTTATTGCAGTGCAGCGAGAGAAGGAGAGAGCCTATGTCCGAACTCGATAGAATCCTGAAGGGCGGGCCGAATGGCCTGGTCCCCAAGCCGGATGTTCCGGCAGTCGACGACGCGGGCGAAACCGAGCTGCCCGCCCTGGACGCCCCGTACCAGGCGCACGCGAGGGCGGCGAACAAGGCCGTCTACGCCCTGCATTGCCTGCTGGGGGCGAAGGGCTGCGTGAGCTTCCAGTTTGTGCAGCTCGACAGCCACAGCGAGTTCAGGGCCGAGAAGGAGGGCCAGATCATCCGCCTGCGGTTCGTGGGCTCGAAGATCTGGGAGGTTACGATCGGAGGGCTCAACCTCTGGCGGCTCTACGACCTGATCCACCAGCATCGGATGCCGTGGGTCAGGCTGAGCGACCGGGGGTTCGCGGCAGGGGCCGAAGGCGAGGCTCTGATCACGAGCATCCAGATCAAGGAGATCGAGAGGGAGGTGGGGTAGGCTGGCTGGGCTGTCCGATGGTCGCCCCGACGATGGCATCATTGGCGTCTGCCAAAGCCTCGACAAAATGCCTGCTCCGATATTCGTGTGGGCAATCCTCGTCGGCCTGCTCAGCGAGGGTCCGGAGCGATTGCACCAGCTTCGGCCCTGCCGCAAACAGCCGGGCCAGCGCCTTGGCTGTGGCCGCGAAGTCCTCCGCCCCGCCGATGTAGATCATCTCGACCATCGGCCTGTCTTCGCCAGCCGCGAAGATGCGGTAGGTGTCGGCGGTTTCGCCAGGCTCGAAGTGGTAGGGGCCGGGAGGAAGGCTCGCCGTGGCGGAATCGGCCACGGCCGCAGGCCTCAACTCGTAGACCCACATCTCCCAGGAGTGGCGGCCTTCGAGGAACTCGACGAGGAAGTAGTCGTCGCTCCTTGCTTGGGAGAACTCGCCCAGGTCGACGCCGATGTAGTCGTCGTCCTCGGCCTGGTCGGGCTTGTACATGACCTGGAACTGCTCCTCGCCCATCAGGACAGCCATGTCGCAGGCGGTGCGGATCTCGTCCGGGGTGGTGAGCTTGATGGCGATGACGTTCATGCGGCCTCCTTGCCGGTGGCTTCTGCTATGGCGGATTCGGCGATTTGCCGGGCAGTCTCATCTGGATACTCCGCGTACACTCGGACTATTTCACTTAGCGCTGCGAGCAGTCTCGGCGCTGCATCCAGCATGCGCTGCGGCTCGAAGGCGATAGTGACGCTTTGTTCAAAGTTATCGTCGCCATCCACATCGACCAATGCGGCCAGGTCGATACCGTCGCAACTTACGATGTCATCAGCGTCAGCGGTATCCATCTTGGCTGCCAGATCGGCGGCTGCTTGAGGGCTCTCGGCCTCGATACCGGGGAAGTAAAGCTTCATTTCCCTGTAGATGTGGACGTTGTACTTGGTCATTCTGCCCTCCCGGTCGCCTCAGCGATGGCGGCCAATGCATCACGATACGCTTCGCCTTCCTCGCCTTCGGAATCGTCGTGATCAGCAAGCAGCTCGGCGCAGCGGACCAATGCCTTCAGCAGTTTCGGAGCGGCGGAGCCCAAGCGGGCGTTCGCCTCCTGTAATTCACCAGGTGTATCCTCATTCGTGTCGAAGACCTTGTTGCCCTCGGCGTCGAAGATCTCGAAAGCGGGGATATCATCGCCCACCTGCTTGTCTCCGTGAGTGCCGGGGTTGCGGACCGTGTAAGGGCTGTACTCGTAGCTCCAAGGAGCTGGAGAAGGCTGTGCAATTTGAGTTGTCATAACGAGCTTCCTTTCTCTGATTCTTGCCCGCTCATCGGGCCTTTCTGTGTGTGCGCCCGAGGCCGGTGGCGCTGTGCCGTGCAAGGACAAAAAGCCGAAGGCTTCCGCTTGCGGAAAGCGGTCTTTTTTCCTTGCCCCGGCATGGCTCCGGCCTCAGCATCACCACATCAAAGGCCGTGCGGGGCTGAGGGCGGAGGGGGAGCAGCATGGCGTTCGAGGTAAGCCAGCACCTTGCGGGCATCGAACGCAGCCGTGGTGCCACGGCCTGCGACTACGTTGGCGATGAACTCCGACATGGGGCCCTTCGTCTTTGCCAGACGGGTGTTCTCGCCAGTCGCCAGCCAGGGCAGCGTGAGGTAGATGTGAGGATACTCAGCGGCTGCCCAGTTGTCGCGCTCCCACTGCTGGATTCGCTCCTCGCAGGCCAGTCGCAGTTCATAGGGCGTCATGGCTCGCAGCCCTTCCCGACGTTCCCGCTATCAACCGGGCTGGTGAACTCTCGCCAATGCCGCCAGCCTTGCGGGCAGTGGAAGCCCCATTCGCGGATGCGGGGACCGGTGACGAACAACGTCCAGGCGGGCTTTAGCCGGAAGTAGGCGGGCTCGTCGCCAGGTGGCACGACCGGGCAGCGATGATTGCGGAGCAGCTCAATCCGGTGGGCGTGCTTCGCCCTTCGGAAGACAATGCTGCCTGCATAGCGTCGCCGAACTTCGGTTGCGGTGTGCTCGATGTACCCGCCCTTCAGGATGATGCTCAGGCTGACCCAGGGATGGTCATGAAGCGCGCGGTCGTCGTCGTCCCGCAGGAACTTGTGCAGGTAGATGTTGAAGAAGCGGTTCCGTGGGATGACCCACCAGCGGAGCAGGTACGGGTCCTCCTTGCCGCCGATGTAAAAGTCTGGATCCCGGTAGAAGGGCCGAATCAGGCGGTCTGCAGCTCGCTTCAGGAGCGACATGCTCGGGGCCGCGGTCATGGCTTGACCCAGCGCGACAGCTTGATCGCGTCTTCCAGCAGCTCACGGCTCACATAACCAGCGGTCACCAAAGCGTTGAGGATGAACGTGGCTTGCTTCTCGCTCAGCGTGTCGAGCAGTTCGTTCAACGGCAAAACCTTCTTCTCTTCCATACTCCTCCTTCGGGCCTCAGCCCTTTGATTAATCGTTTACGCCGCATTTGCACCGCCTGGCGTGTAGCGGTCGTGTGCCTGAATCCAGGACACGCATAGCCGGTTGCTCGGCGTATCGGGGCAGTCCATCGGCTGCATGGTTCCGTCCTGCTGGTAGAGACGGTAATGGATGCGGCCGTCCCGGATGTCGAGCTTGGCCTTGGCGACCAGCTCGTTCTCCGGCATGAGGGGGTCGTTCTGCCCGGCGTTCACGCAGCCCCCGCCATGACGTCCACCAGCTGCCGCACGGCCCGCCGCTGGTTCGGGCTGAGGCTGGCGAGCCACTTCATCAGCTCCAGCGTCTCGCGGTCGGAAAGTCCGTCCTGGGCCCCGGCATCCCCACGCAGGGCGGACGCGGCCAGGTCGCCTACGGTGGTGCCGAGGGCGTTCGCCAGGTCGACCAGGCGGCAAAACGTCGGCTGGTTCGTGCCCTTCTCGTACTTCTGGACCTGCTGGAAGGTCACCCCGACCCGCTTGGCGAGGGCGGGCTGCGAGAGCCCGAGCAGGACGCGCCGCTGCCGGATAACGGCACCGAGGCGGGCGGGGAGGTCGGGGGCGGTCATGGCTGCACCTTCGCCTTTTCGAGCTTCCGGCACTGGCAGGACTCGCCCTTCCAACCTTGGCGGGCACACGCATCATCCAAAATCCACATCGAAGTCTTTGCGACCAAAATCAGCAGGATTAGCGTCGCTGCCATACCCACCCATAATCCTTCCACAAATCCTATTCTCATACTCTTCCTTCCGGCCCCTCGGCCTTGCTGTTAATCGTTATCGTCCCGCTCTCGTGCATTGCAAGCAGCGCGGCCACCAGACGGTTCTCGAGCTGGGCGTGCTCTTTGCCCATCGGCAGGCCGTAGTCGCGAGCCCATTCCTCGATGGTCGGGCGGAGCGTCTCGCGCAGGCGTGCGAGTTGGGCGTCGGTGGGCGCCATGATCTGACCCTCGCGAAGTTCTTTCAGTTCCTCGATCAGGTCTTCGACGAGGTAGGCGTTGTGTTCATTTTTGCAGGCCTCGCACAGCACAGCGAAGCCCTCCTGCCTGCCGACCCAACCGAACGGGTCCTCGACATGGTAGCGGTGCTTCTCGCAGAAGTACCCCTCGCAGCCGCCTTCGCCAGTCCCGTGCATTCCGCCGCAAGCGTAAGCCAGTCCCCGGTCGATCTTCGCGTCGCATCCGGGATGGTCGCAAGTCGCCGCGTGAACGTAGCCGATCGGCCTTCCCTTGCTGTCGGTGCCGCAATCTCCCCATCCCATGACCGCCTCACCCTTCCGCGCCGCTGTAGCTCGGCGAGATCGGGAGCACCGAGCCCCTCGGCTTTGCCGCCTGCTTCGCCCGGATCTGCTCGATCTTCGTCCAGACCCGGCTAAGCTCGACTTCTGCCGCCTCGTGCACTTCGATGCCGTTTGCCAGACAGAGGGCGGCGTGCGTGACGGAGACCCCGCCCGACTCCTGCTTCGGCTCGCCGACCGGGCGTCCGAAAACATAGTCCACGAGTTGCAGGCACTCCTCGCGCGTAGCTCCGCAGGCTTGAACCAGTTCCAGAGCTTCCTCAAGGAAGCGGTGGTTCCTCTCCACCTTGTCGGCGGAGATCACGGGCCCGAAGCAGGCGTCCATCCAGGCTCCAACTCGCTCTTGAAAAGTGGGGGCGGTCAGCCCGACATCTTGTTTCTTTCCTTCCATGGTCTATCTCTCCTTCTGTTGCGTTCTTACGAGCCTCGCTCGTCCAATGGTTGCCGGGCCGTACATCACCGTCACGCCCGCGTACCGGCAGCAGGGGCACGGCCAGTATTCCGGCTTCCAGTTGCGGATAAGCATGTGGCAGCCGGAGCCTTCGCAGACGTGGCAGATCACAGGATCCCCGCTGCCGTCTCGGCCTTCGGCGGCTTCGGCACGAACATCCAGTGCGTGGGGCGGCGGATCTTCAGCCGCTGCCCGTACTGGTCGAAGTGCTTCGAGCGCCATTTCTGGTGATGCCGAGACCAGTAGCAGTCGGGCACGCGGCGCTTGCCGGCGTCGAGCAGGTCGATCCGCTTCAGGGCGGTCTTGGGCGCGGTCTCGATCGGCTGCCAGAGGGTTGCCTCGGTGTTCATGCACCCGATTCCTTTTCGATGATCTCGATCACTGCGGTTTGCAGCCGGGTTCTCAGAACCTCATCTCTCATCAAGTTGTTGAAGGACTTTTCTACCAATCCGCTACATTTATTGATCACCAAGTTCGCCAGCTTGTGGTTGAGCTGGTGGACAAGCTGCTTGGCAAAGTCTGGCGAGTTGACGCACTCTGCTGTTGCCGTGTAAACCGCCTTGCGAATGGCTTCGGAGTGAAGCTTGAAGGCGTCCTCAATGATCGGTCCAAGCGGCGTTTGCCAGCCTTCGATTTTGTCCTTGAACACTTTGATCGCTGCTGCTGCCATGATGGCTTCGATGGCGTCGCCTTTGATAACTATGTCGCTCATTCACTGAGTTCCTTCCTTGGTTTCGGTAGTTTCAGGCTCCGTATCAGCTTGGCGACGGGCGGCTTGATGCCGCGCTCCCCGTATAGCCATGCCTTAACGGTTCGCTCCTTCACGTCGATCAGCTTGGCGAACTTCTCCGGCCCGCCCCACGCTGCGACGATGGGCTTGAGTTCCTCGGGGGTCATGCGGCGACCGCCAGCGACTTGAGTTGCTGGGCGAGCGACTCGACCTCTCCGGTCACATAGGCGAGGTTCCTGTATCTCTCGAAGCCCCCAAAGGGATCAACCATTTCAGCCTCGCGGCGGATCGACCTCATCCCCGGCACATAGTCCCGGTAGTGGGCACAGTCAAAGCCGAACCACCAGACATGGTCCTCGCCATCCACTTTATGGCAGATGTGGCGGGCTTCGTCGGCATTTGGCTGGCAGGCTCCGGCGAAGGTCAGGCCACCGTGAACCTCGACGTTCGGAACCTCGTAGTCCTTACCGAAATGTGGGTGGTCCTTCGAGACGCCGACGTAGCCGCAGAGCGCGCCGAGAGGTCCTCGAACGATCAGGCAAGGGTAGCCTGTGGCCTGGTCCAGCCACTGCTTTTTGTCGGGTTCGCTTTCCCAATCGCCGCGTCCCCACTGGGTTTTATCTTGGGTGTAATATTCGATGGTATCCACGTTGCAGCCTCCTTGCTGGTTACGTCACAACGTGTAGCGCAGCCTGATCCTTCGGTCAAGCGATTATTTACACGTTGTGTTGATCACGCTGGCGAGCGAAGCGAGCCTCGCGGCCTGCGGGGCGGGCCTCCTCTCCCGCACCTCCTCCTGTTCAATCCCCACAAGCAAACGGGTTCGCGTAGCTGGGCGGCTCTGACTTGAGGTCGGTCAGAACGAGGTGATTTTCTCCCTCGTGGACATACCCGGCGAGTCGCACGCCGCACCACACGGCGAACCAGCCCCTGAGGCTGGGATGATGATGCATGAACTGATGGAACGCGGTCACCAGGTCCGAAGCCACGACCGTGACGTCGGTCAGAGTGCCGTCAGAGTTCGGGCGGATGAAGCGGAAGGGCATGGGAATGCTCCGGTGAAGGGAGGCCTCAGTTATCGCTCGGGTTCCGCGGCCAGGTTGCGGGGAGGATCGACGGCGGAACCCGCACCCAGTACAGGTCATATTTCCCGGTGTCCAGCATCAGGCCCTCATAGACGTGGGCCACGAGTGCGTAGTCGTGCCAGACCGCATACGAGCAGCACAGGCCAGGCTTCCAGTGCGTTGCCTTGAGCGCCTCGATCGCTTCGGGAAGGCTCGATGCGGTGATTTCGTGGTCTTCAAGCTCCCCCTCGCGGTTGGGGCCGACGAAGCGCCAGATCATGGTCGTAACTCCGAGGAAGGAAGGGGGCGGCATCCCTGCCACCCCCTCGCCAGTCTCAAACCAGCTCGGCCATCCTCTCGGCCAGCCTCCAGAGGGCACGGTTCACACGCACGTCCTCCGACACGCTCTTGATGGGGCGGGTGCGGACCCGGCGTCCGTTCGCGTTGTGCCCGGCCAGGCCACCCCGGAGGAGATTCTCCTGCAAGACGTTCGTCGTGCGCCAGAGGTCTCGGCGGCCATCCTGGTCGGTGTAGTCCTCGCTCCGCCGGGCAGTCAGCAGGTGAGCGGGGCGGATGCTGGCGTTCGGCTTGATCTCCATGGCGGCGTCCGCGAGGGCCAGCTGCTGCGGGCGGGTCAGGGTGATCCCCTTCCATTCCTCGATGGCGGCCATCGTGCGGGGTGCCTCCTCCACGATCTGGTAGGTGGCGTCGATCACCCGCTGGTGGAAATCGGAGCCGCCGGAGTGGTGAACCCGGATGCTGCCGAAGTCGGCCGACTGGACGACCAGGCCGTTCGAGCAGACCAGGCGGAAAATCCCCGCCATGAGTTGATACGACGAGGTTCCGTCGTGGCTGTTGACCAGCACGAGCTCCGGGATCTCCTCGCCTACGCGGGGCGAGTCGAGCAGGCTATCGTGGCGGAAGCGGATCAGGTGCTTGGTGAAGTCGCCCTTGCCCTCGATGCGGGATCGGCTCTGCTGGGCGCGGACGGGCATGAACCCCCGGTCGCGCAGCATGTCCACGACCTCGATCGTCGGCACGAAGCGGTAGCGGTCGCTCATGCGATGCCAAGGGGTGGAGGCGAAGATGGAAGGGGCGGAGCGGCGGAGCTGCTCGTTGGAGAGGGTCGCGAGGGTGGTGGTCATGGTAGTGGTCTCCTTCGTTGAAAAGGTCTGGTTGAATGCCGCGCGCATTCAACCGGAACGAAGGAAAAGCCCTCAGCGGGGGTGTGCGCAGTCAAGGATCGCCGAGCGTCTGCACAAGCGTGCAGCGCGCGGAAGATGCGAAGGCGACTTGCGAGGTCCTTGACGCAGCGAGGGGCGTTAGGCCCCTTCTTCCCACGTCAGGGACAGGGAGGGCGCCAGGTCGCGTAGCGACGGGAGCGAAGCGCACCCCGGGATGGCCCGGCCCCGGAGGGGAGACGCGAAGAAAATCCAGAGGGACTATTGTTGACGTGGATCAGGACGGTCCGTACCATTCAGGTCGAAGCCGACTCGCGTCCCGCTGGAGAAGCAACCCCATCGAGGAAATAAGGCTGACCCCCGCCCAGCGTATCCGTTCGCTGCTGGCGCTGAAGGGCCTCAATGTCGTAGACCTCGCCAAAGCCGCCGGGCTCGACCGGCAGGCCGTGTGGAAGATCGTTCGAGGAGAAACCGCGAATCCGGGCCTAGTTACGATCGAGCGGATCGTCGAGGCGGCTGGCTCGACGATGCTGGAGTTCTACGCGCTCAAGGAGCCATCAGCGATGACGCCACTTCAGCAAGAGGTGCTCCAAGTTGTCCAGGATGCAGTGGACACGAATGGGAGCCACGCCTGGCTCACTGCCCACCAGATTCTGAACCGCTTGCCCGCGGCCACTCGTGACCCTCTGATCAAGAAGCGAGGCGGGGTAGGGTTGGGTTCTGGGGCTTCCTTCTCACCGACCAGGGACGTCGGGATCGCGATCGAAGGGTTGGGTGACGTGATCGAGCGGACCGTCCTCGACGCCCGTGGCGCCACCTTCGAAGTAGCGGGACAGTCTGTGCCCGCAGGCTTCCCCTTCATCGCGCTCTACCGCATGAACAAAGACAGGCACGGCACCCAAGGCGGAGAGAGCCGATGACCGTGGCGAGTACGGATCCCAAGTCCCCCGAGCCGGAAACCGTGATTTGGCGTTACATGAACGCCGCGAAGTTTGCCACGTTGCTTGATCCGTTCACAGCCCATGCCGACTGGGGTATTAGCGCTCCGAGCAGTGAAAAGCCCCAGCCTCCTGGTCAACTCTGGTTCGGATACCCATGGTCATTCAAGGACCGCTTCGAGGGCAAGCTCCCCGCCCGGAGTAGGCAGAGAGAGAAGTACATCGAGAAGGTGATCAAGAAGAAGGGTCTGAAGAAGAAGGAAGCGGCTGCTCTCCGTGAACTCTACCTCTCGGTCAGCAATGCGCACCTTTACGACGCCATAGAGGCTACCGCTGACCTCTACGGAGCCTCGTGCTGGCAAATGAACGAGAACGTGGATCCGAAGATGTGGCGATTCTCGGGACGCCATTCAAAGAAGCAAGGTAAGGATGGCGTAGCTGTACGGTCCACGGTCGGCCTGGTCAAGGAGGCCCTGCTTGGTGCGCAAAACCTACCTGAAGCATCTCGCCCGGATGTCTGCCAGGTCGGCTATGTGAGCCATGGCGTTTACTTCACGCTGAACGACGGAGCCAAAGGCATCCTCTCGCTCGTTCGAAGCAAGTATAAGCACCAAAGGGAAGTCAGGTTCTCCGCCAGGTCCCCAGCGCTGGCAAAGATCAACTTCACCGTCTCAAAAACAGTGACCATCAATATGAACGAGCGGTTGGCTTTCAGTTCCGAGGAGGAAGCGATCGCTTACTTCAGGAAAGCTTGGGGCCCTTTCACGAATGAGGGACCTGAGTTCCACCGAGAACGCGTCGAAGCAATTATGGAGGCTAGTGTTCCGAAGGCGGAGGAGATCAAGCGGGTCTCCAAGGATGTCAGGAGCAAGAAAGTTCCCGGATTCAACCTTCCGATGAAGCTGGCCGGCGCGATTCTTGAAGTTGTGGTCAGTCCCGAGTCCGCGCCGGGATACGAGGGCAAGGTGGAGCAACTGTTGGAAAAGGCGGGTTGCGAGAATGTCCACGTCGTTCGCGGGCAATCCGGGGATCACGATGAAATTACATGATTAAAAAGGAACCTCGCCCGGCTCACTGAGCACGGGCAATTCCTCGCAGACCGTCCGCTCACCGTTTTCGAGCCTGCGGGCAAGCTCCCGCTCCACGAACGACTCGATCCGCCGCTAATGGGCCCGCGTCCTGAGCCAGTCACCGGCCTGCTGCCGGTCACCTTGGAAGTAGCGGTCTGTAAAGCTCTGGAAGCCTTTGCGTCCGATCTCGCGGAAGTGCTCGACCCCGTGCCTCCTGAGCGTCTCCCGCCCGCCTGCGGAGCCTCGGGTCACTCAACCTCGCGCTGCTTCACCTTCGAGAGATTGGCGACGTTCACCCGCTCCGGGATGTCCGGCTTGTCCCATTCGATGGTGGCGATCTTCGTGCTGCCGAGGTCCTTGATGGCCGTGACGATGCCCTTGGCCCGAGGCAGGTCGCCGGTGATTGTGCCGGTGGACTGGAGCCAGGTTCGTGAGTAGCGGACGGTGTCGCCGACCTGGATGCCCTTGATGCGGTTCTGCCAGGTCATGCGCCCACCTTCCGGAGGCTACCGCTCGCCAGTCTGGCGAGGATCTCGCTGGCGAATTGCCGCGGTTCCTGCACATGCCCGGCTGCGATCTGCTCGAGGGCCTTGGCCAGGGAGTCCCGCTCGCGGCTGACGCGGCAGGTCTCGTTCTGGGAGAAGGCGAGCTCGGTGACCTTCTCGAAGAGCAGCCGTTCTCGGGCTTCAGGGACGCCCCCTGGCCCGAAGACGATGGGCTTCTCCGGGCAGGGCTGGAAGTCTCGCCCGGTGGCGGGCTTAGCGCTCACGCTCGGACTCTTCCCGGCGACGCTGGGCGATCGTGTCCGCCAGCTTGATCGCGGCGTCACGGCTTTCGGGGGATGCCGCTTGCTCCCAGACCTTCGGCTTCTTGTCATAGGCGAAGCCGTGATCCCTGCGACTTTCGTCGGGGAACTGCATGGCGAGCTTCTCATCCGAAGTCGGCGGCTTGTCGTTGTCGAAGGCTATCCCGACGCGGCTGTGGTCGAGGGACTCGACCATCCGCACGCCCTCCTGCGGGTAGCTCCGCATGGACTTGAAGCGGTCGGTCCAGCGGGGCTTGGCGGGGGCCTGCGGCTCGGCCTGCTTGGGCTCCGGCGCGGGGAGCTGGAGGGCGGGATCGGGCAAGGGGTATTCCTGCTCGATCCGCTCCTTGGCCTCGCGGCTCGCCCGGATGGCCTCCATGGCAGGAGATTCTTCGAGAACGGCGGCGATAGGCGTGGGCTCGGTGGCGGGGGATTCTGGCTGGGCTTTCTTGGCTCTGGACTTTCTCGGCATAGGCCTCCTTGCTGATCGAGGTGCTGCGGGCCGGGCTGATTAACCACCGGCCTCAGGGGGCGGCCTCCCGGGACCGTGGTCGTCGCGCGAACGCCGCCGCAGCGAGGGGACAGTAGCGCGGCCCTGCGGAGATGTCAAACGAAAGGGGCGGCCCCCGAAGGAGCCGCCCCCGCTCCGCTCAGATCACTTCCCCAGACTGCACCCGCGCCAGCCAGTATTGGACGCAACGGATATCCTCCTGTTGAGTCACAATTTCGGCCAGCCATTCCTTGTGGCTTTCCGGCACCGGCGGCGAAGTGGATTCCAGGTACAGGCGTGCATTGAGGTCGTACAAATAGCGTTTCAGGCACTCTTCCAGGCTGAATTTCGGTGACATAGCATCCTCCATGATAAAGGGGCGGCACGAAGCCGCCCCGGTTCCGCTACTTCGCAGTCACGCCATCGCGTTCCCGCAGCCCTTTGGCGTCGGCCCGCTTTTGCGTCTTGATCCAGGCATAAGCCTCGCGGAGCAGCTCGGCCATGGCCAGCAGGTCGTCGGCGTTGAGCGAGTCGGTCTCCTTCCAGGTTTCGTCGCCCTGGCGGTAGCTGCGAGCCACGTTGACCGTGTAGTAGGTGCCACGTTCGCCGTGGTTTCGCCAGATCACGGCCTGCAGGCAGCCATCGCGGAGTTTGTGGGCGGGGGTGGACATGGTGTTCTCCTTCTCTTCGGTTTCCGGCCCGCCTATCGGGCCTTACGGGAGCGCCCCGAAGCCGCCAGAGGCGGCCGGGTCAACCGAAGGGGGCAGGGTCCCGCTGCAGGATTGACCCGGCCGACTGCGGCTTCAGCTTCCCCGTCCAAAGGCCACATGAGCGGGGTGGGACCGGAAAGTAGAGGACAAGGGCGAGCCCAAGCACCCGCTTTATCCGGCCGAAGGATCAAGTAGAATGGAAGGACTCCAGGGCGATCCCTAACCTTCCCTGATTGGAGCAGTCGGATGCCTCTGGTCGAATACCTCCAGGAGTCTGGGAACAGTCACGCGCGAGAGGAGATTTTCAACTGCCGACTCTTGTACGACACCAAAGTGGCGGCTGCCGAGAGAGGCTATCACCTGCGGTCGTATTATTCGGACGTCGATCATGATGGTTTTGATGCGATCCTAGATGACGCAGACCGAGTCGTTCGCCTGCAGCTCAAAACTTTACTGAACACCTCTAAGAAGAAACGCTGGGATGACATTAAGAAATACGTGCTGAGGCCGGTTCCTAGGAACTGGGAGCGCTTTGGGTATGAGCCCGCTGCTTCGCCAGGAGTGGAGGGGGCGGTCGTCCTGATGCAGCTCACGGTCAACGGTCAGAATGTCTCGGTCCAGTACAACTTCACAGACATTTACATAATAGCTGGCATCGCTCAGAGTATTATCGACCGACACCACACTGTGCGGACTGCATCGACCAATCTGCTGGCAGCTATTGGCCAAGGTGCATCGAATGGGCAGGTGGCTGTATCGAAGGAAATGTTCATCCCGGCTGCCACCCCTGGACACCTTCTGTCACTCATGGACCTTCATAGCGATACAAATACCAACTGGCGGGGCTTGATGCTAATCCTCGCTGACCATCTTTTGGGTGAGGGCGAAATGGCAATGCCTGCTGGCCACACTGTTGAAACGCTGTCGACGACTGTCGTCGAAATGCTTAAAACCGCATCAGGTCGGCTTGAATTATAAGCACGCAATGGGTTGTCGATGATCACGCCGCGACGACGATGTCGGCGAACATTCCCGCGTCCTTTCGAAGCCGCCGCTCGGCGATCTGCACGTAGTCCGGGTTGAGTTCTATTCCGATGCAGTGCCGCCCGTGGCGGTCAGCGACCAAGCCAGTCGTTCCTGCACCGAAGAATGGGTCGAGAACGGTGCCTCCGATGGGGCTGCCTGCGAGGACGCATGGTTCGATCAGCTCAGGAGGGTAGGTGGCAAAGTGGGCGTCGGAGAAGGGCTTGGTCGCTACCGTCCAAACGGACCGCTTGTTCCGGGTCGTTCCTTCCCACGGTACTGACCCGCACACGTTCGCCCCTGTCCCTTCTGGGCAGCCACGCGCAGAACCGGACTTCCGCTCTTTATTGCCGCTTCGCTTGATTCGAACACCTTGCTCGCGGCCGGCTCGGTGATAACGACCATGGGCCCCTGGACCGGTATCCCATCCATCCGGCATCTTGGTGTCGCCAGGATTCCAGCGGCACGGCTCGGCGATGGCCTCGCGGTCATAGTAATACCGCTCGCTCTTGGTCAGGAGGAAAAGGTACTCGTGCGACTTCGTCGGCCGATCAGTCACGCTCTCGGGCATCGGGTTCGGCTTCGACCAGATGATGTCGCTGCGAAGGAACCAGCCGTCGTCCTGGAGGGCGAACGCGAGGCGCCACGGGATACCGACGAGGTCCTTGGGCTTTAAGCCTGACCCAAACTTATCCGCCACGCGGGCTGTGAAAGTGCGGTCAGACCGCCAACCATTCTTTCCTTGATTGCCTCCAGAGTGTCCGGCATAGCTGTCCCCGATATTCAGCCAGAGAGTGCCGTTATCCCGCAGCACCCGCCGCACGTCGCGGAACACGCGGACCATGTGCTGGATGAACTCAGCAGGCGTCTGCTCAAGACCAAACTGACCGGTGATGCCGTAGTCCCGCAGTCCCCAATACGGCGGACTTGTCACGCAGGTATGAACCGACTGGTCGGGAAGCGTCGCAAGCAGGGAGAGGCAGCAGCCGGTGAGGATGGTGATCGTCATGCCGCCCTCGCCAGAGGAGCGGTTTCAAATTGCGCCCTCGCAACCGCGGCCGCGATCGGCGGGCAGACCGAGTTGCCGCACATCCGGACCTGGGCGGTCTTGCTGAGCCGCTTGCCGCCGATGACCGGGCTGATCAGGTAGTGCTCGGGGAAGCCCTGCGCCCGGTAGAGTTCGGGCGGGGTCAGCATCCGAAGGCCGATATCCACGATCACATAGTCCTCGCCCCGGACGGTGACCAGGCCGAATCGGTCCTTGCTGGTGACGGTATGCAATGGTTCCTCGAGCCTCGGGTCTTGGTCGGTGCCGAAGTATTTGATCAGGAAGGCCCGGACCTCCGCGAGGTGGGTCCCCTCGGCCCGGATCGTCGAGACCGGCTCGGTCACCGGCTGGCCGTCCCTGCAAGTCCCGTAGAGCTTGAGCAGGTGGGACGTCACTACCTGCTGGTGGGATCCGGACGACGTGATCGTGCTCACAGGCTCGGTTGCCTTACGGCCCGCCTTCACGCCGTCCCCTCGCTCGCTGTTGTGCTGGGCAAGAAACGCGGACACGAGGGCCGCCCGCGAGTCTGTCGTCATCGTGTGGATGGGCTGCCCGGCAGGGCGGGGCTTTGCCGAGTAGGCCGGTCCGCCAGTGCCGACGAGTATAGGGGATACGAGAGCGGCATCCGCTTTCGCCGTGATCGTCTGATAGGGCATGTCCGGCGAGCGCTCTGGGGACTGACCGGCCCGGCCACCGACGCCGGCAAGGAACGGTGTGCAAATGGCATAGTCGCCGGACGCGGTCACCGTATGGAGCGGCTCGCCTACCGAATGCTGACCTTTGCCCCGACGCTTGCCGTTCTTGTCGACGTCGCCGTGCGCGGTTCGCGCGATGAACGGCGTCACCAGCGCCTTCTCGCCGCGGTTCGCCCCCGTCACGGTTCGAAACGGCTCATCGAGCGATTCGACGCGGTCGCTGCCGTGATGGGTCAGGTTGACGATGAACGGCTCGCTCGCCTCGATGACGAACCGGCGGATACCAGCGGCGATCCGGCGGAGCGTGTTCTCCGCCAGTGGACGGTCTCGATCGAAGATGCTCGGGCACGGCAGCGACCAGTCGATGCACTCGGCGGCGGTCCGCCAGGGCTTAAGGTTGATGCTGAACAGGTCTTGCTGGATCTTCTTGGGATCTGCGTGCGTAGGCTCAGGCCAACGGATCGGCAGTCCGTCACAGCGGGCGACCATGAATAGCCGCTTGCGAATTGTGGGTGTGCCGAAGTCCGACGCCCGAAGGACTTTCAGCTCGACGCGGTACCCAAGGTTTTCGAGCTGGGACTTCCAGCGGCGGAAAGTTAAGCCCTTCCGCAATGGGCACGGCTGGCCGTTGGGGAGGACCGGTCCCCAGTCCTGAAACTCCTCGACGTTCTCCAGGATGATGACGCGCGGCTTGACGGCCTTCGCCCACCGGATCACGACCCAGGCGAGGCCGCGGATCTTTTTGCTGACGGGCTTGCCGCCCTTGGCCTTCGAGAAGTGCTTGCAGTCCGGGCTGAACCAAGCGAGGCCGACCGGGCGACCGGCGCAGGCCTCGACGGGGTCGACGTGCCAGACGTCCTCGCAGTAGTGCTTCGTCTCTGGATGGTTCGCGGCGTGCATCGCGATCGCTTCCTGGTCGTGGTTGATGGCGATGTCCGGTGACCGGCCAAGGGCCATGCCGATGCCGAGCGACGCGCCGCCGCCACCAGCGAAGTTGTCGACGATCAGTTCGTCAGGGGATATTGCCAGAGGGATGGGACTGTTGTAAACAGAATCCATAATCGCTAACTCCATTTAGCGGTTAATTGAGGGGTGCAGTTTCCGGCTGCACCCCTTCGTTGTTACTACGCCGCGAGGACTTGCGCAACCAGTTCCTCGGTAGCCATCTGGCTATGCGGCTCGCTACGGAACCAGTTGCCGTTCTCGTAGCGATAGCCAGCGTCACGCAGCTGTCGGCGGCGTTCTTCCGAGGGCTTCTCGGCGAAAGCGATAGAGACAGTCGTGGTCTGGCGGATGATGGCGATGGGTTTGGAATCAGTCATAACATTCTCCTTCTAGTTACAGGCTCGACCATCGAGCCTTACGGCACGCCCACAGAACCCGCCTTGGACGGGAAGCCTCGGCGGTGGGCAAGCAGAGAATTGGGGGAGACCCTCGGGGGGAGCCGATTCTCTGCTTGCGCATCCCGGCGGCGGGTTCATCGTGCCAAGAATAGGCGTCGGTCGGGGCCTGGAGCTGGTGGGGATTGCTTTGAGTGTTCAGACTGCTGCCCCAGATCGGGCGGGCAGAGCGACGTGTCGCTGACCGCCCCCTTGCCCGCAATAGCGCTCATCGGTACAGTACCAGCCATGGAGACCATCCGAAAAAGCTCGGGTTTCAGCTTTCCGGGGGGATACTCCGTTCATAGGTGCTGTTTTTGGGTAAGCTTTACCCATTCACATCATCTCACCGGCAAACTTTACCGGGTAATCTTTGCCGGGCGCACGCATCCATAAATACCGGACGCTGCGAGTCCGGTTAACGCAACTCGCTCTGTTTAAATCCCTTGCGACATTCTTTTTGTGTCGCGCAGGGTTTGGCGCGCCATTTGTAAATCCTGCAATCCGTTCTCCTAACGTCTTGCATAACAGGCATTTACGAGGCGGCCATGCCGAAACTCGAGATCAAGCCGCTGGCCTTCTTCAAGCCCGACACGGGGCAGGCCAGGCAGACCTACGACGAATGTGAACTGCGGCTCCTCGGCGAGTCGCTTCGGGAGCGGCAGCTTCAGCCAGTGCTGGCGCGGCCGGACGGGACGATCATCGCCGGGCACAGGCGATACCGGGCCGCCGCCTTGGTCGGCCTCGAATCGCTCCAGGTCATCGTCGTGGACGGGGAGCTGTCCACAGCGCAGGTGCGTGGGATGCAGCTGACCGAGAACATCCACCGCTCCGACCTGACGCCCTACGAGAAGTGGCAGGCGTGCCGGGAGCTGCTGGAGCTGAACGGCTGGCAGGGCAAGGAGCTGGCCGAGCATCTGCACCTCGACCCGTCCACGGTGACGCGGCTGCTCTCGCCATCGCGGTGCATCCCCGAGGCGCAGGAGGCGCTGCGAGAGGGCAAGCTGGGCATTAGCGACATCTACGCGATCAGCAAGCTGCCGCCGGATGACCAGCCCGCGCTCCTGGCCCTAAAGCTGTCAGGCGCCAGCCGCGACATGCTGGAGCAGCAGGGGCGGAAGAAGCGAGCCAGCGCAGCGCCCGCAGTTCGAGCCAGCAAGATCAAGATCGCCCTGACCAACGGAACCACGGTCACGATCTCCGGCGACGACATGACGCTGGATGAGGCCATCGAGGCCGTGCAGGAAGCGCAAAAGGAAATGCGGAAGGGCCGCGACCAGGGCCTCGACGCCAAAACGCTTCAGGCTGTGTGC
Source organism: Tautonia marina (assembly GCF_009177065.1). Taxonomy (NCBI): domain Bacteria; kingdom Pseudomonadati; phylum Planctomycetota; class Planctomycetia; order Isosphaerales; family Isosphaeraceae; genus Tautonia; species Tautonia marina. The sequence goes on along the minus strand of NZ_WEZF01000010.1, from coordinate 5,760 downwards.
AGGGACAAGGCGAAGGCTGGGTGATAACCCGCCCCTTGCGAGGCGGGTGCGCCATGTGGCGGGGGGCGTTGCTGCGGGCCGGGCTTGATTCCGGTCTCAGGTTACGCCGTGAACGCGACGCCCTGTCCTTGCAAGCGTGTCCATCCACGCCGCCGCAGCTCTCGAACCCTGCCACGCCTCGCCCATTCGGTCAACAACTTTCGGAGGTGCCTATGCGGCTCATCATCGCCGCCGCGCTCACGGTCTGCGCGGTGTGCTGCTACCAGCGGTCGGTCGCCCTCATCGACAAGGCCAGCAGCGTCCCACGGGCGGCGGAGGAGATCGAGGGCAACCTCGACTTCTTCGACCAGCCCAACCCGCTCAAGGCAAAGCCCAGCCAAGAGCAGATCCTAGCCGTTCGTAATGCCCAGTGGATGCAGCGGTTCACGGTGCTGTCCGGAGGCGCTGCCCTTGTGGCGTTCCTTGCCGCCCTCGCTCGTCGTCGTCCCAATCAGGAGAACCAGCCATGCGACTCTGTCGCGCCCTCCTCATCGCCGGGATCCTCGGCATCGCCGCCCTCGGCTTCGCCTTCATGCTCCGATACCCCGCGATCCTGATCGTCGGCGCCGCTGCCGTCGTGTATCTCGGCGGGCGCAAGGTCGTCCGGCTCACCAGCCACGGCACGGCCCGATGGGCGGACGCGGACGACCTGGAGCGAGCCGGGCTGCTGTCCGACAAGCCGGGCCTGCTCATCGGGCGGATCGCCCTGCCCAAGAGGGGATTCTTCGAATCGCTCAATGGGCTGTTCGACAGGCGTGTCCCGGCCGGCGTCGCGTGCGAGCGGTTCGTCTACTCGATGAGGAAGCTCCAGCGGGGCAGGCAGGAATCAGCCCTGGTGCGCCTCTCGAACGCCGTCCACATCGCGGTCTTCGCCCCGACCGGCGTGGGCAAGGGAGTCTCTTGCGTCATCCCGCACCTGCTCAACAGCCCCCGGTCGATGGTCGTCATTGACTTCAAGGGCGAGAACTACCAGATCACCGCCAGGCATCGCCAGGAGAGGTTCGGCCACAAGACCGTGGTGCTCGATCCGTTCACAGTCGTCACGCAGAGCCCCGACACCTTCAACCCCCTCGACTCGATCGATCCGAAGTCGCCACAGCTCATCGACGAATGCCGGGCGCTCGCGAACGCCATGGTCATCAGGACGGGCGAGGAGAAGGACCCGTACTGGAACGACAGCGCCGAACTCTGGATCACCGCCATCATCGTCGCCGTAACGCTGTACGGGCGGGACGAGAACCGGTCGCTGCAGGCCGTGAGGACGCTCCTGACCGACCCGGCCAAGCGAGAGGCGATCGTCCAAGTCCTGCGCAATGAGACCGGCCACGAGGGCATGGTGGCCCGCCTCGGCAACCAGCTCACGAACTTCAAGGACAAGGAACTCGGGTCGGTCCTGAGCACGGCGAACCGGTTCATGAACTTCCTCGACACGCCCGCCATCGCAGCGAGCACGAGGTCCAGCAGCTTCGACCTGTCCGACCTACGCAAGGGGAGGATGACGCTCTACCTGGTCCTGCCGCCCAAGCAGATCTCGCCCCAGGCCGGGTTGCTGCGGCTGTGGGTCGGTGCGGCCCTGCGGGCGGTCGTGGATGGGGGCCTCCAGGAGCAGAACGCGGTGGACTTCATCCTCGACGAGGCCGCGAGCCTGGGGCGCATGGACTGCCTCGACGACGCGGTGGACAAGTATCGCGGCTACGGCGTGCGCCTCCAGTTCTATTACCAGTCGATGGGGCAGCTCCGAAAGTGCTGGGGCGAGGGTGGCGACACCACACTTATCTCGAATACCACGCAGGTCTTCTTCGGCGTCAACGACCAGCAGACCTCGGAGTTCGTGAGCTCCCGGCTGGGCGAGTCGACCATCGTCGTGGACTCCGGCGGGACGAACAACGGCGGCTCGCGGCAGGTCAACAGCCCGGAGCCGAGCACGAGCCTGACCGAGTCCTGGGGCAGCAACGCGAACTGGTCGCAGCAGGCCAGAAAGCTTCTCAAGCCGGAGGAGGTCGTGGCGCTGCCGGCACGGACGGCGATCACCTTCACCCCTGGCGTGCCGCCGATCCAGACCACGCTGACGCGGTACTTCGAGGAACTCAGCCCGGGAAACGGGCGACGAAGCCACCTCCTCCGGATGGCGGAGGTGTGGCTGACGGCGATCCTCCTGCTGGCGACAGCGGCAGCAGCGGGGCTTGCGATGGCGGGGATGTAGCACCACAACCCCCGGCTCAAGCCGGGCCAACCGAGGGAGGCATCGAGATGTCTGCAGCGAAGTTCGAGGACATCCTGGCCGGACGCGACAAGTTCGAGACGGATCAGACGGTGGTTCGCCACGCCATGAACGACATGGCGAACATTCCGGGTGCGGGGCAGGAGGAGCCCGCGGGCAAGAAGCTCGGCGAGGGGCATTTGGCGGCGATGGGGCGCCTCGGCGCCCACGAGCTCACGCAGGCCCTGGCCGCCTTTCCCGACAGCAACATCAAGCCGATGGAGGAGCCGGGCGTCCTCGGCAATCCGACTCCCCAGATCGTCACGCAGGAGATGGGCGGCCTCAGGGACATCGGCGCCACTGCCCGCGACTTCAGCCTCCAGGACCTCCTGGACGCCCGGAGCCAGCCGACGCCCCCCTCGCAGCAGCAGGACCGGGACATGGGGCGGGAGATGTGATGGGGCGGCCGGGGCTGCGACCGCAAGGTTCAGGCCCCGGCCACCGAGGCTCCACGCGCTACTTGCGCGGAGCTGACGAACAGACGATAGCGCCTTTCACACCAAGCATCAAGGAGCTTCGCATGAACGAACTGCTCTGGGCCGCCTGCATCGTGTTCTGCGGCCTGCTCATCGCCTGGTACCTCTACATGTGGACGTTCCGCACCCAGGACATGGCCTTCATCGCCAAGCAGCACGAGGAGGCGAAGAGGGCGCAGCTCGAGCGGATGTCCAGGATGGCGGGCGGTGCCGTGAAGGCCGGACTGACCATCGGAAAGATGCTGCGGAAATGACCCGGCCAGGCCGGAGTTAGGTTCCGCCGGGCGGCCGCCCGCTGACGAGGCAAGGCGTTGGGTCGTCATCCCACCGCGCCGGCGGATGGACATTAGCGCGACAAACGATCATTCGCAAGGAGATCCCGATGGAACAGGTTATCGGCGGCGCGTTCCTCTTCGCCTGGTTCGTCTTCTGGGCTTGGATGCTCGCCACCCGCCCCGACACGGTCTTCAAGTTCAACCAGATGGGCCAGGACAACATGGGCCGGGCCGCACGCGGGCTCGGCAGGGCGACCCTGTTCGGCCTCAAGCACCTCAGGAAATGACCGACCGGGGCAGGGACGCCCCACATCCGATCGGAGCGAGCCATGCCGAGCGACGAGAAGCGACTCAAGGAGGCTTTCGACCACATCCTGCGGATCAAGGAGGGCAACTACCCGGCCGTGGTCGGTCAAGAAAAGAACTACCGGATCGAGGAGCGGCCGTGGCAGGACATGCCGGAGCGCAGCAAGCTCGCGATCCTCCAGGACGCGGTGGACTGGTCCGGCGTCTCGAACCGCGACCAGGCCCACATCCTGCTGTCCGAGATCGACCCCGGGAAGATCAGCGACTCCCAGCGCAACCGGTTGATCGGCATGGCCACGCAGGAGGAGGACAGGACCGTCGAGAGGATCCGCGAGCGCGGCGGGAGGGAGCGATGAAACCGCCCGATGACCCCGAAGCGATCGAGTACGACTGCTCCCTGGCCGCCGCCATCCTGATCGTCGAGATGATCCAGACGAGCCCGACCGCCACCACGCCGGAGCTGATCTCCTTCATAACCTACGCCTGCCTCGAAGCCGTGAAGGAAGCGAGGCGGCGATTACCGGGGGCTGTCCATGCTGCAAAGCCATCAGTCAACTGACGCCTCGCTTCACGCTCTTTGCATCAAATTGGCCCAGAGGTGCACATCAATCGTTGAGCCGTTGTTGCGGCAGGAGGAAGTTAGCGAGTGCTTGCGCGAGATGTACGCGGCGATCCGGGAAGAATTGGAGAAGGCAACGCAGATTAACCCAAGGCGTTGAATGAACCTAGCCCTTGCGCCTACAGGCGTTTCGGGCTAGGCTCCCAATTGTCGAGATTGGAGAACAAATTATGCATACCAATGATTTTGGTTCAAGCACAATCAAGCGCAAATCCCCTTATATTGAAGTCGGACAACGATTTGGCGAGTGGACGGTTCTCGAACTGCCCCCAGGATCACGCGGGGATAGCTTCTGGCACGCCAGAATTGACTGTGTCTGTGATTGCGGAAGGATGTGCAAGGTCACAGTTAGGAACCTCCTAAAGGGAAGGTCTACTCGGTGCAGATCGTGCCAAGTCGCTGAGAATAATCGCACGCATGGGGATTCGCCCAAAGGCAATCACAAACGTCTATACAGAATCTGGGAGAACATGAAGCGCCGTTGCTGCGATCCCAACCAGCCCTGTTATCCGTACTACGGAGGAAGGGGGATTGCAGTCTGCCAGGAGTGGCTCCAGAACTACGGAGCGTTTCGTGATTGGGCGCTTGCCAGTGGTTATCGCGACGACTTGACGATAGATCGTTACCCTGACAGACGGGGCGACTACGAGCCATCCAACTGCAGGTGGGTGAGTTACGTTGAGCAGCGAAGAAACAGTGACAATCTACGGATTCTAACTATCTTTGGCGAGTCGAAACTGATGGTCGATTGGTCGCGGGATAGGCGTTGTGCCGTATTGCCAGAAACCTTTAAGCGTCGAATCACGAAAGGCTGGACGCCCGAGGTTGCGCTGACAGCGCCGAAGGGTTCGAGCAAGCATTAACTTCGGATAGCGGGGAGATTGACAATCCCATTGTGGGCAGGGGGACATAACCGTGCCGACACGCGAGCAGATGGACCGGGTCACCAGCGCCATCGAGATCCTCACGGCCGGCCTGTACGTCGTCTCTATCGCTGAGGGACGAGTCATCCAGGCAGCCCCCGGGCAGGAAGGCGGATACCACTTCTGGGACGACCTGAGCGAAAGCCAGCGACCCGATGCACTGACGGTGGCGATCGACTGGAGGGGTTTCACCGAGTCGCAAAGAGAGGGCGTCATCAGACGCGTTCTGGAAGGCGACGAGCCCGACCTCTGGATGGATGGGATCGAAGAGAGTTATCCCTCCGCCGAGGAGATCAAGGCCCTGGCCGCAGAGATCCGCTCCGACGAGCACGCGGCCCGCGTCCGAGACTACGGCGAGACTGACGCGGCGACCTACGGGCAGCGGGTGGCCGATGGGGCAGACGCCGTGAGACACCTCGCTCCAGAACTTCCGGCAGTGAGTTCGGAGGATATGGACAGAGTGCTGCCCGAGATCGAGCAGCGGTGGCAGACGCCCCAGGAACGACTCCAGAACATCCTGGACGGCAAGGGGCTGGGGGTCGAGAGACACGAATCGGAGCTGGTAAAGGAAAAGGAGCGCGAGCGATGAGCACCGACACGACACCCAGGCTGATCACCGCCGAGGAGCTGGCCAAACTCATGCAGGTCAGCGAACGCACCCTGTGGCGGCTGCTCTCCGGCGGGAAAGTCCCCCAGCCCGTGCGGATCGGGCGGAATACCCGCTGGCGACTGGCCGAGGTGACCGAATGGATCGAGCGGGGATGCCCGATTGGAAAGTAATGCTTGCGCGGAGCTGCGAGTCGTGCTACCGATTAAGACATGCCGACGCTTACCACAATTCCCACACAATCCTTTCCGCGTA